>CP053446.1:3655000-3856466 GCA_013285405.1 Ignavibacteriota bacterium
AGTATTCCTGAAGATAATTTTTACTATTCGTACCGGAATAAACTATTCCTTTCCAGCTATCATACTTCCAACTGCATGTGCCAAATCTGATCACGGACGTAATTTTTTATCTAAAAATTTTGAATCATCAGCATCAACCTGAAGTGTATCTTCAATATCATAATTTTTTTCGAGAGTCATATTCCCTGCATCATCATAGAAATTCCACACGCCTGTTCTTTTTCCCTTTGTGAAAATTCCTTCTTCCTTTTTCTTTCCATCAGGATACTTCCAGAGCCACAAACCCTCAGGTAAATCATTCACAAAATTACCTTCCAGATTCAATTTGACCATTCGGATAGAAGCTTACTGCCACTTACCTACATTCCGGTTACTATCAATTTGCCCCTGAATTTCCAGCACACCATTTTCCGAAAATATTCTGAACTCGCCGTGCTTCAATCCATCTTTTACATCATACTCAATAATTTTATTTTCTACAAGTGCCCTTTCCCTTCCAGTAAATGGAACATCGCTGCCCTGTTTGTATAGAAGATTATCCTTCAGTACCAAAGTAGATTTTGGTATTTCATCTTTACCACAGGAAAAGGAAAAAATTATAATTGAAATTATAGTTGGAAGATTTACAATCAACGATTTATTATTAATCATCCTGATGCCTTGAGAGTGAAAAAGATATGATAATTATTTTTTAAGCACTTCTTCGTAACCAGCTAATAACTTTTTCTTGGTTTCAGATAGCTCCTGTGAGATTACTTTCACTTCACCAATAGCGGGCATAAAATTAGTATCGCCATTCCATCTCGGAACTATATGAAAATGGATATGATCTTCAATTCCTGCACCACCAGCTCTGCCAAGATTTGCACCTATGTTGAATCCTTGTGGTCTATAAACGATTTGAAGAACCTTCTCTGCCAGAATAATTTCATCCATTAATTCATGAGATTCTTCAGTTGTAATTTGTTCAATTGAACCGAAATGTCTTTTCGGTAAAATCATGAGATGTCCATTATTATATGGATATAAATTTAGCATCACTAAAGTGTTCGCAGATTTACGAACAAGAAGATTGTTCATATCTGCTATCTCTTTATCCAAAGCCTCGCAGAAAATACATCCTTTACCCGATTGTTTTTCTTTAAAAGATTCTATGTAATTAGATCTCCACGGAGACCAAAGGTTTTTCATATTGCCCAAATAAAAGGAGAGGCTGTCTCAAAAGTCTAAAAATGTGGAGCTGAGCCCGTTGAAGTCTGACAATTTAAATTAAAATCACCCTTCGACAAGTTCAGAGTGAAAGAAATAATAAGTTTTGAGACAGTCTCTGTTTGACTATTAAAAAATTAATTTTCTTCTTCGCGTGACTTTTTGTATTCCTCGATTACGCTTCTGTTCAATTTCTTTCGGCATCTCTTCATAATGATCGAAGCGTCGTTTATGAACTCCTCTTCCCTGAGTTAAACTTCTCAGGTGAGAAGAATATTTATAAAGCTCAGCCAGCGGAACAAGTGCTTTTATAACTTGAAATCGTCCGTCGCTGTCCATTCCAAGAATTTTTCCGCGTTTACTTGAGATATCTCCCATTACGTCACCCATATATTCTTCCGGAACTTTTACTTCGAGTTCATAGATTGGTTCAAGAAGTACAGGTTTTGCTTCAAGAAAACCTTTTTTAAAACCCTGGCTTGCAGCTATTTTAAAAGACATTTCATCAGAGTCAACAGTATGATAAGTTCCATCGAATAAAGTTACCCGCACATCAATAACTTTGTTACCGGCAAGAACACCTTTCGTCATAGTTTCAATTATTCCTTTTTCTACTGCTGGAATAAATCTACCGGGCACAACACCTCCAACAATTGCATCAACAAATTCAAATCCCTTTCCTCTGGGAAGCGGTTCCATTTTTATATGGATGTGACCGTACTGACCACGACCGCCAGATTGTTTTTTATGTTTGTATTCAACATCGTTAACAGATGATTTAATTGTTTCTCTGTATGGAATTCTTGGTTCAACAAGATCTACTTCAACTCCATATCTATCTTTCAATCTCTTTACAGCAAGTAAAAGCTGCAGCTCACCTTGACCTGAAATAATTGTTTGAGATATTTCAGGATCGAAGTTCACATTAAATGAAGGATCTTCCTCGTGAAGTGTGTGAAGACCAGTTGCAATCTTGTCTTCATCACCTTTTGCTTTAGCTCTTATCGCTCCTCTGATTACCGGTTCAGGAAATTCTATCGGGCTAATAATAACTGAGTAGTTTTTTGAAGCGAGAGTGTTATTTGTATGAGTATCTTTCAGTTTAACAACTGAAGCAATATCTCCGGCAACAACTTGTGAAATATCTTTCCGGTTGTGTCCATTAAGTGTAAATAGCTGATTAAGTCTTTCTGATTTATTATTGTTTTCGTTTAACAAATCCATTCCAGGAGAAACTTTTCCTGAATAAAGTTTAAATAAAGAAAGTTCACCAACGTGTTGTTCAGATATTGTTTTGAAAATAAATAAAACAGGTTCTGCATTTGAATCAGCCTTTATTAAAACTGGTTCGTTCTTTCCTGTCAGCTTTGCGCTTGCAGGTCCTCTATCAACCGGTGATGGGAAATAGCTGCTGACGAAATCCAGGAAATTATTAATTCCAACTACTTTAGTTGCGGAGACAGCAAAAACAGGAACAATAGTTCCATTAATAATTGAAGCTTTTAATCCTTTCTTCAAATCTTCTTCAGAGAGCGAGCCCTCTTCAAAATACTTATTCATTAAAACTTCAGAGTACTCAGCAACTTTTTCAATTAACTGAGTTCTGAGATCTTCTGCCTGTTCTTTTAAATTTGCTGGAATTTCCGATTCAGTTACATTGCGGCTTCCGGCTTCCCCGAATGTGTATGATTTCATTGTTACAATATCAACAACTCCATTGAAGTGAAGTCCTTCTGAAATGGGAAAAGTTATAACCGTTGACCCGGGATGCATTCTCTCTTTTACAGCCTCAAAAGTTTCAAAGAACGTTGAATGCTCACTATCTACTTTATTGATAATTATAGAAGAAGGCAGTTTATATTCATCGATGATATTTTTTGCGGTGTCAGTACCCAACTTCAATTCCTTCCAACAGATTTTATAATGATTACTGCCGTATCACAAACTTTAAGCGAACTTTTTACATCTCCAACAAAATCTGAAAAACCCGGTGCATCTATAATATTAATCTTATTATTATTCCATTCAACATTCATCAGTGAAGAAGAAATTGAGATCTGCTTTTCAATTTCATTGGGAGCATAATCTGAAACTGTATTGCCGTCTTCAATCTTTCCAATTCTGTTTGTTTCCTTAGCTGTATAAAGAATGACTTCAGCAAATGTAGTTTTTCCGCCTCCGCCGTGACCTACTAATGCAATATTTCGTATAGCCTCTGAACTGATCTCTTTCAAGGGTTCCCTCCTGGAAGTATTTTTTAGTTATAAAATTATTTTTTTAGGTAGTTGAGAAAAGTGCTTACTCCGTTAGAGATTGCTTTTAGCTGAGTAAGAAATCCTGAAATCGGACCATCAATTCCTGCTCTTATTTTTTCTTCAAATTTCAGGATTGTATCCACTCTGTTTTTAACACTAAAAACTATACTCTTTGTAGCTTCCAATTGTCTTTTTGCCGAATCACTTAAGTCAGTGAGTTTTGATGTAAGATCAGCCAGAGAAAATACTAATGGTTCAAGCTTATTTGAAAGATCGCTTATGTCTTTCTGTAACTCTTGAATTGATTTTGTAATCTTACCCAGATATACAATCAGGAAAACAACAAGAACCGATACAAGAACTAAAACTACAGCGATTAATACATCAATAACGGTCATTAACTAAATTATTCTCCGGTATGTTTAGATTCTTTATAAGCATCAACGCCCGCTTTAATCGCATCTTTTATCTGATCACGTTTATGTTCATAAGATTCTTTGCCGGTTTTAATTGAATCGGTTACTTTTTCTTTAGCGTCTTTATAAACTTTCTCGGCATCCTTCATAAGCTGGTCAGATTTATCTTTGGCATCCCTGACTAATTTTTCCGATCTCTTTTTTCCTTCATTAATCATATCAACAGCTTTTTCTCTTGCCTGTGAAATATATTTTTCCGCTTCGTCAAGATATTCTTCACTTTTTTCTTTGATATCTTTTCTTAATTCTTTTCCACTTTTCGGAGCAAAAAGCAAAGCCAAAGCAGTACCCAGCGCACCGCCGGTTAAAAACCCGATCAATAGTCCTTTTTTGAAATTATTTCCTTGTCCCATAATCGCTTCCTTTCATTTATTAGTGGGATACAAAAATACCAAGCTTGATGCTTTAAATCAAGGAAGTACAGCTATTCACAATGTTACTTTTAGAAATTTATTAACTGAAAGGGTTATGAATATGAAAGCAGGTGCTTTCGGAAAACATAAATTATGATTGACCAGGATTTAATTTCCCGAATCTTTTTTGGTAGAATGAGAGACTGACAATGCCAACAAAAACTGCAAACCAGAGTGTAACTACTCTAACGATAAAAGTAGATGCCACAGCTATTTCAGTTGAAATACCTTTTTGAACTAAAAGGAATGTGAGTGAACCTTCTGTTAAACCTAAACCTCCGGGCAGCATTGAAACCGCTCCAACTATCGTTGAAAAACTATAACTGAATGATGCCCAAAGTAATCCAAAATCCACACTGAAATTTTTCAATATTAAATAATAACCTAAACATTCAAAGCCCCATGAAACCAAACTTAGTAACGTCATCAAAATCAAAGGTTTAATTTTTAATAACTGGTATGAACTTTCGTACGCAGAATGAATATTATGAATATAATTTTTAATTACCGGAATTTTTTCGGTTGTGTTAATAAGCGGTAATGCAATTTTCTTATTACTGATTATTACAATGAGTACAATAAAAAATATTCCAATGAAGATTGTGATGCTGCCTCCATAATCAAAAATTATTGCGCCAGCAATTGAGATCGCTAATAACGATAAAAAATCTGTAACACGTTCTGCTAATATTATCGGAGCTGTTTTGCTTATCGGTTCACCTGCAATTTCTTTCACTAAAATCGATTTAAGTAATTTCTCCCAATTTTGCGGGAGTTACGCTCATGATTAAACCGGACATAAAGGTCGAGAGTGAATCAATTTTTTTCAATTTGATTTTAACAACCGAGAGATAATAATCCCATTTTAGAAACCTTGCGAAATAATTAAAGAATGATAGCAGAAGTAAAATTGGTATGAGCCAAAGATTAAATCTTCCAAAAGTTTTAATCACCTGATTAAAATCAGCATAAATTGTAAAAGCAAGATAAAGTACACCCGCTACAACAACCGAGATAATTACTCTTTGACGAAGTTTCTTTAACAACTCAAACTACTTCCCTGATTGCTTTGTAAAGTTTTGTTAAAGGTAAGCCAACAACATTATAGTAACATCCGTTTATTCGTTTTACAAACACAGCACCAAAATCATCCTGGATTCCGTAAGCACCTGCTTTATCCATTGGACTACCGCCATCAACATAATCAGTTATTTCATCCTTAAGTAATTTCCGGAACTCAACATCAGTTTTTTCATAATCAAGAATCATTGTATCATTCTTTTGATTAAGGACACAGAATCCTGTATAAACAGTATGGACTTTTCCACTAAGAACTGAAAGTATTTTTATTGCATCTGATTTGCTGACTGGTTTTCCAATTACTTTATGATGAAGAACAACAATCGTATCAGCGGTAATAATAATACTTCCTTTGACTTTAAGTTTTGCTAATTCCATTTTTTCAAGTGCGATCCTTTTCACGCATTCAACAGGATGTTCTCCATCTAAAAAATCTTCTGGTGTGTTAACTGAAAAAACTTTAAAATTAATTCCCAGTTGTTTTAATAATTTTCTTCTTCGTGGAGATTTTGAAGCAAGGTAAATTGGAATTTTAGTATTAATCATTAATACTTTCCTGATATGTTCCGGGATAATAGTGATCCAGAATATCTTCATAGCTCCATCCCATTTTTGAAAGTGAGATAGCTCCCCACTGGCAAAGTCCAACGCCGTGCCCGAAGCCTTTTCCAATTAGTTCAACCGAATCTGAAGATACAATTAACTCGAACATATTACTCCACAAAATACTTTTTCCATTTGCGGTTCGTAATACATTTCTGATTTCATTTCCTTTAACGACGATAGATTTTTCATTTCCGTTTGTGTCAACAACTTTAAATTCCAGCTCATTTATTCTCCCCGAATCAAATGTGCTTAATATAATTATATCCTCCAGAGTATAATTATTATTGTCAATAAGTGAATAAGCTTTCAATCGTTCAATAATTAATTCTTTGCTGTATGTTTCTTTCCATTCAAAACGTGGAGATATTTTACAATAGGGATCTGAGCCATCTTTGATTCCAGATAAATACGGCAAGTGTTCTTTTGTGAAAACATTTTGTGAATTTTCAGTATAACCGCCGCAAGTTGAATGATAGTAAACCAATGCAGGATTATCTTCAAACTTTAGAATCATATTATTTGTTTGTTCGACGGCTTTATTGGAAACAGGATTTTCTGCATCAGCACCTCCATAAACCTGGTCACGTGTGTCAGCATAAAGATCAAAATAAACATTTCCGTTTTTTACTTTTTGTAATGCATAAGTTCTGACACAGATTGCCAATGCTTTCAGCGCTTCAAGATTCTCTTCGTTTTTTCCAATCGGCATTTCCTTAGCAAGAACGCCTTTAACATAATCTTCGAGTTTAATAATATTTATTACGTTAATTGAATTGCCAGCAAAATAAAGTTGAATTTTTCCCCGATAACCCTTTCCATTAATTCTGATAATGTCTTGATTAGCTTCTGAGGATAATGAGAAAATATTACCAACAAGAATTTCATCGTTTATTTCAATTTTAATTCTGGTGTCATCATCAAAAATCTTTAAAACATTTCCCGATTTTATGTGTGCTATTTTGGTTCCATCTTTAAACAGATAAACCGGTGATTCTATTAATAATGATTCAGTTGGGATAACACCTTCTAATGATACTCTCAAATCTGAAACAGAGAATTCATTATTTTCTGAATTGTTGTCGTTTGCTGATCCTAAATTCTTTTCTGTTTCCGATTCTGCTTCTTTGCCATTGTTTGGAAGGAAATCTTTTAGACGGTGAACAGCTAAGTATTATAAGAGTGAATAGAAAAAAAAGAAATGAATATTTTAGAGTGAGATGAAAATAGTAAAAAATATTTTTTTTAGATATAAACGAAAAACTGGAGATCACCGAAACATAGCCTTGATACTGCCCCAGGTTCGCTTTACGCCGGAAACATTATGCGAAACAGTTACCTCATTGGAATAAGAAGCCTGTCCATTAGTATCAACAATTTTTAATCTGTAAACAAAAATCATATCTGTCGTTTTGTAAGTAGTTTGATCGAGATAGGAGTAATATGAATTACTTCCCTTCGGTTGAATCGTTTCAATTTCAGTGAAAGAACTTTGAGGAGTTTTTCTTTCAATCTTAAAATTCTGAAGATTTACTTCCTCTTTGGTTTTCCATTCGAGTCTTATATCATCTCCCTCACTTCTGCCATGAAAATACTCAAGGAAAGTACCAGCGAATACTGCCGTTGTAATCAACAAAACAAGAAGTATTTGTGAAAATTTCATTTTCATACTGTGAATATATTTCACTTAAAGCTTAATGTCAATACTTTTATCTAAATCTTTAAGAATTAACACATTTGATATTTGTTCAGGAATCAACTTCATTTTCAACATTAATTTTAGTGTGCCAGTTAGTTGAATTAAACTTTAAGAAAATTATTAATGAATAAAGAATTATATACAGTGGTAAAGCCATCCATGCCCAGGTCAATCCAAGTTCCAAATAAATTCCTAAAAGGTAAGCAGTTGGTACAAATATTATAAGATTTGTAAACACTTCAGACATCATAACATAAAATGAACGACCAGCAGCCTGAAGTCCGTTAGCTAACACAACTCCAACGCCATAAAAAATTTGTGCAAAGCCTGCAATCCTCAGTGCAGGAACTGCTGTTTGTATTATAGTTTGATCATTAGTTGTTATAAGTAAAACATATTGAGGGATGACCATAAAAATAATCCCTAATATTATCGTATATATAGTTGCTACTTTTGCTGTTTCGAAACCATAGATTTTTGCCAGAGAGTATTTCTTAGCTCCGAGATTATTTCCTACCAAAGTTTGAACGGCAATTCCAAAACCAAAACACGGTAAAAATGAAATGAATAATGTACTGATTATCGCTTGTGTAGATGCTTGTTCCAGTGTTCCTATAATTCCGGTTATTGAAACAAAGCTAAGAAATCCAATTAGTATAAAAACATTTTGGAAAGAAACGGGTACGGAAATTTTCACTATTGCCGAAATAATATTTTTATTAATGATAAGATGTTTGAGATTTTGGTATCGCTTACGATATGTAGGAAGCAGAATAATTACGATATAAAACAGCCCGTCAAAAACAGTTGCAAGTGTTGAACCTAATCCCGCACCTGCTAAACCCATCCTTGGAAAGCCAAAGTTTCCATAAATTAAAATGTAATTAAAGATAATGTTAAAGAGATTAGTGATGATCCCGGAAAACATAAAAATTTTTGTTTTATTGATACCAAAGAAAAATCCCCTGAATGAAACAGATATCAGAAAAAATGGTATCCCCATAAAACGATAATAAAGATATTCACTTGCGTAATTCCCCACTGTATCATCCGATGCAAATAAATGAGCAATCGGGCTGGAAAAAAATATTCCAACCATCGCAACCGCTATCCCGAGAAGAATTGCAAGCAGAATAGAATTATTTAGTGTTACGCCGCAGGAAATATAATCCCCTTCTCCAAATTTTCTTGCGACAACCACATGAATTCCTGTTGCAAGGCTTGAGAAAAAACTAATCAAAGCCCAGGTTGCGAGAACTCCAATTCCCATTGCTGCAAGTGCATAAGTTGCATCTTCAATTCTTCCAACCATCGCAGTATCAACTAACGAAACAACCATTTGAGTTGATAAGCCGGCAATAGCCGGAATAGCTACGTGCAGAATTTTTTTATAGTAATTGTTGACAGGAAATAAATTCATTAAAAGTGATCTTTTAGATATATGTGGTATAACTCACTAATTTTATTGTGACTGGCTATTTTAACAATGATAAATCAGATAAAAAAAGGCGTTGAAAATAAATCCTTCCAACGCCTGATGAAGTGGAGCTAAGGAGGATCGAACTCCTGACCTCTTGAATGCCATTCAAGCGCTCTCCCAGCTGAGCTATAGCCCCAGTATTTTTACATTAAAAAATAATTTACTGTTTTATTAATATCAATTAGAATATACTTTCATTTTTCAATCGAGATACTTACCTAACAACTTCTCTATCATAAATCTGCTTTTATATTTTCTTATTTCTGTTTCTCTTTTCATTGCAAGTGCTCTGGTAATAAAACTTTCCGGGTAAACTAATTTCCAGGGTAAACAAGCTTTTGTAGATTTTGAATATCCTGAATTATGATACAAGAGTCTTTTCCCGATATCTGCTGTCTGACCTATGTAATATTTATCAGTAGCAGAACTTTTTAATACATAAACAGTAAACACAAATAGTAATTTTATTTGAAGCTCAAATCTAATTTCCCGACCTTCCCGATTTCAATCGGGACGCTCTCCCAGCTTGTCTGCCACCAAAGCAGGCTGAGCTATAGCCCCAGTTATTCTTTTTATGTGAACAAAACTAATTATCTTTTATTCTTTTGTCAATTTAATTTAAATGAAAGTGCATTTATTTTATCATTTGAAAAGTTGATTGAAGCAAAATATTTTATTGGTGTAAATGAAAATTTATTTGCTTAAATATTCTATCGTATTATCATTCAGTTTTATTCTGGTTATCTCACAAAGTTGTGATGATACAGTTACCTCAAGTGAAATTGATAATCTCGTAATGCCTGACTCAAATTGAAAAAAAAATAAAACACATTGCACCTGTCTTTGAAGTTAAATGTGTTCCCTGCCATAATGATCAGAGAAGTGATGGCGGTGTTAACTTATCTTCATGGACAAATGTGACTGACCCAAGATTAATTATCCCCGGTGATGATAGTTCAAGTGTTTTAGTCTGGACAATTGAGCGAACTTATAAACCAATGCCTCCTCTTGAATCCTTAAAAAGAAATCATATTAATGGAGTAAGAACATGGATAAGAGAAGGAGCGCAATACAACTAAATCCATTTCATCATCTTATACCATTCACAAGTTCGTCTTATTCCTTCTTCAAGAGAAATTTTTTGCCGGTAACCAAGTTCTTTGATTGCTTTTGATGTGTCACATATCCAGAATCTTTGCACAAGATCTTTTGCTTTTTCGATATTAAGAGTTGCGGGTTTTGAACTGAACATTGCGAAGAACTGTGCAATCGCTGCAATAATAAAAACAATGAAATGTGGTATCCTGATTTTTAAAGCCTTCTTATTTAAAACCCCCGAAGTGATTTTACCTACTTCATCCCATGTATAAAACTTTTCTGAGCTGATAAAATAAATTTGTCCGTTAGATTTTTCAGAAATTGCAGCAAGATACAAACCTTCGGCTAAATCTGCGACGTGAAGTAAGCTTAACTCTTTCTTATCAAACCCGATCATCGTAGTTAAACCACGATTGAAAACCTGAAAGTAAATAAATATTTCTGTATCTCTCTCACCATAAATTGCAGGTGCACGACAAACAGTTACAGGAAAAATGTCTTTATAACTTAAAGCTACCTGCTCTTGTTTTAACTTACTTCTTCCATACGTTGTAAGTGGATTTGGCTGCATATCTTCTGTTACAGGTCTTCCGTCGGATGATGGACCACTTACTGTTTGACTGCTGACAATTATAAATTTCTTTATTATGTCTTTGACCTCTGAAGCAACTTCCAGTAAAACTTTTGTTGATTCAACGTTACCTCTTAAATATCCTGCTTCATTTTTTGCTTTGACAACTCCGGCAATATGAAATACATAATTTACATTCCGGAATACTTCATGCAATCGTTCCTTATCGAATAAACCACAATCGAAAATTTTTACATTTTTATCTTCAAGCCATCTGAGATTACTGGATTTTCTTACAACACATCTGACTTCAAAATTTTTTGAAAGAAGATTATCAACCAAGTGACTTCCAACGAATCCGTTTGCACCTGTTACTACAGCTATAAGTTTATCATTCATTTGCTTTGTTTGCTTTTAATACGTTTTAGTAATACATTTTATTCCAAAATTAACAAAAATCTACAACTTTTTATTTTTAGACTACTAACTATAACCAACCAAGGAGTTCCATTTGGATTTATTCACGAAATGTTTTGAATTTAAAAGAGCTGATGAAATAAAAGCTTTGGGCGTTTATCCATATTTCCGACCAATTGAAGAAAATGAAGGACCGGTTGTTCAGATTGAAGGACGAAAAATTATTATGGCAGGTTCCAATAACTATCTCGGATTGACTGCTCATCCCAAAGTAGTTGAAGCTGCTGTAAAAGCTGTTGAGAAATATGGCACCGGATGTTCCGGTTCACGATATTTAACCGGCACTCTCGATTTACACATTGAGCTTGAAGCAAGACTTGCAAAATTTTTCAAAGCTGAGAGTGTTCTATTATTTAGCACCGGTTATCAAACAGCTCAGGGCGTCATCCCAACTCTTGTCGGAAGAAATGAATATATAATTTCTGATAAAGATAATCATGCCTGCATCATGGCAGGCAACTTAATGGCAAAAGGTGCGATGGGAAATTTTTTACGATACAAACACAATGATATGGATGATCTTGAACGTGTGATTGAAAAGGTTCCGATTGATGCAGCAAAATTTGTTGTCAGTGATGGCGTCTTCAGTACTGGCGGAGAAATTGTAGATCTTCCAAGATTAAATGAAATAGCAAAAAGATTCAAAGCACGTATTATGATAGATGATGCTCACTCGGTTGGTGTTATCGGAAAAGGTGGAAGAGGCACAGCAAGCGAATTCAATCTTGAAAAAGAAATTGATTTAACGATGGGTACATTCAGTAAAACTTTTGCTTCACTCGGTGGGTTCGTAGCAGGTCCAGAAAGAGTAATCAACTTCATAAAACATTTTTCGCTTGCATTAATCTTCAGCGCTTCACCAACACCGGCTTCAGTTGCTGCGGCTTTAGCTGCGCTCGATATTTTAGAGAAGGAACCTGCACGCGTGCAGAAACTTATTAGTAATGCAAATTATATGAGAAAAAATCTGAAAGAAAAAGGTTTCAATGTCATTGAAGGCAGAACTGCAATAGTTCCGGTGATTGTTGGTAATGATGAGCTTGCATTCAAAATGTGGCGAATGCTGTATGACAGTGGTGTATTTGTAAATGTTTTTATTTCTCCAGGTGTTCCTGAAGGAAGACAGATGATGAGAACAAGTTATATGGCAACTCACGAAAAGGAACATCTCGATGAAATAATTCATCTGTTTGAAAAAGCAGGTAAAGCTGTAGGATTAATTTAATTTAACTTATCACATTTGTAGAGCATACTTCGGTTCTTTCTGGAGTATGCTTTTTTTATAGAGGGAATTGTTATGCAAGGAATAACTGTAAAGCAAGTAACTAATAAAAGTGAACTGAATCAGTTCATAAAATTTCCATGGAAGATTTATAAGAACGATAAATTCTGGGTTCCTCCTCTTTTAATGGAACAAAAAACTTTACTTGACAAACAAAAAAACCCCTTCTTCAAAGATGCTGCTGCAGAATTTTTTCTTGCATATAGAAATGGTGAAATAGTCGGTCGTATTGCCGCAGTCAGAAATGAAATTCATCTTAAATATCATAATGATGATACAGGACAGTTTGGATTTTTTGAATGTATTAACGATCAGCAGGTAGCAAATGCATTGTTTGACACAGCAAAATCCTGGTTGAAAGAAAAAAAATTAAAGTACATGAGGGGACCTGCAAATCCATCAAGCAACGATGTTTATGGAATGCTGGTTGAAGGTTTTGATGATTCACCAAGATTACTTATGCCGTATAATCCAGAGTATTACATAAAACTCTGTGAAGACTATGGATTGAAAAAAGCAAAAGATTTATTTGCCTGGAAATTGGTGAATGAAAAACTTATGGCTTCGGAAAAATTGAGACGCGGACAGGAACTTGTCAGGAAAAGGTACAACATTAAAATCTCACAGCTTGAAATGAAATATTTCGAGAAAGATCTTGAAAAATTTAAATATGTTTATAATAAAGCGTGGAGCACTCAAACTGGGGATTTGTTCCAATGACTGAAGAACAGATTGATGCAATGGCAAAAGATATGAAGCCTCTTGCAGAACCTTCTTTAGTACTTTTTGGTGAAATAGATGGCAACCTGATCGGAGCCGCATTAGTTATGCTCGATTATAATTTTATTTTCAAGCAAATGAACGGCAGATTATTTCCTTTCAATTTTATCAAATTATTTACTCAAAAGAAAAAAATCAAATGGGCGCGAATCCTCACTCTTGGAATTATTCCTGAATACCAAAAGAAAGGACTCGACACAATTTTCTATTGGGAAATTGTCAACCGGGCTGCAAATATTGGAATTCGTTTGGGTGAAGCAAGCTGGGTTTTGGAAGATAATGAAATGATGAACCGCGGACTTGAGTTAATGAATGCGGAGAGATATAAGAGATACAGAATTTGGGAAACTCAGCTTTAATTCATTTTCATTTTAATTAAAGAAAAATCCTGCTGTTATTTTTATGGTATCGCCGAGTCATATTTTGATGAATGCGGTGGATCAATTTTCTTCAGTTTATTAAAAATTTCCAGATCAGGATAAGTCCTCAGGTAATCAACTATCTCTCCGTTCTTCGCATCAAAAAAAGTACGAACGTAAACACTATTAATACTTCCCGTTTTTGTGTACATCTCCCATAAAATATTAATTAGCTCAACCATGTACTCCTGTGCAAGTTTTGGATTTTTTGAGTAGCTATCCAAACCATATTGGTGGTAATCAAAAACAGAACTTCTGAAAGCCGCATATTTTTCATTCAGTATATCACCGATTAATCCTAACCTGCTGTAAACTGCACTACTTGACTGCCAGCCGGTATTTGAACTGCTGATAGCTCCCATATTAGCAATGTCTAATGCTTTCTTATAATATTCTGTTCCACCAAAATTTTCGAATGTGTCCATATCCATTCCAATAATAATCAAAGCATAAAAATCAAGGAAACTTGTCAGAGGATCAAACGTAGTCAGGTTGGAGTACAATGCTTGTCCGCGTTGATACTTGAAAGTCCACTGCCCGTCGTTGATTGTCAGGATTGGAGTATTTTTTTGCGAATTAAAAATTGGTCGCTGACTTACAATTACAATTTGAGCTGAATAATCTACATCACTGCTTGCACCAGTAAAGAAAATACTGAATGTGCAATCTATTTTTTGTGCCCAATCATCATTAGTAAACCGTGTGCTGTTTAAATAACTTTCAATTACTCCTTGAAAATCAGAGAGCAATTCTCTGTTATTTACCGGAAGACTTTCATAATTTACTTCCACTTTGCAATTAAGTTCCTGTGCAGTTGCAATTGATGCAGCCAATAAAAATATTATTAATGTATATTTCATTACTTCCTCTGAGAAATCTTTAATTTTAATATATTAAATTTAGTTATACTAACTCAACAAATTTAAATTCAAACAGAATGAGACTACTTTTTACCCTTTTGTTGCTCATTGAACTCACTGCGATAACATTTGCACAATACACTCCGGGAGCGCGACAAATTTCTATGGCTAATTCAGATGTTGCACTTTCTAACGACGTATTCTCACTATTCAGTAATCCAGCAGGTCTTTCCCAAATAAATTGGAGAGAAGTTGGCATTTATTATTCCCCTGCACCTTTCGGGTTGACTGAACTTTCAAACGGATACATAGCATACAACGAACCATTTAATTTTGGTTCATTAAGTATTGGTGGTATGACGTACGGATTTGAACTCTACAGGGAATCAAAAGTTGTACTTGGTTACTCATATAACTATGAAAATATTTTATTTGCAGGAATCTCTATTAATTATCACAACTATTCAATTCAAAATTATGGAAGTACTGGTGTATTTTATTTAAATGTTGGAGGATTAGTTTACATTCTTGATGAACTTCGCTGGGGATTTTATGTAGATAATCTCAACAAAGCATCGGTTGCTAATCTTGATGATCAGATTCCAATGGTTTTTGTTACAGGATTAAGTTATGATGTTATTAATGATTTCAGTCTGAACTTTGCACTTGAGAAAGACATAAGATTTAATCCATCTGTAAAATTCGGCGTCGAGTATGACATTATCGAATATCTTTCGCTACGTGCAGGAACATCAAATGAACCTTCAAGATTTACTGCAGGTGTGGGAATAAATTATTCTTTGTTTAGTCTTGACTATGCATTTTTTACTCACCAGGATTTAGGCTTAACACACCAGGCAGGTATTATCATAAGTTTTGGTAAAGAAGGAAGCCGTTCATCCGCCGTCAGGAAGAATCTCAACTCAAGATAAATCATCCCAAAGAACATTTGAAAAATTCTTGTCACATATTTTTCTTCACTGCCGGTATAATCCTTTTTACCACGAATCATTTGATTGCGCAGACTGATTCTTCCTATCTCACTACAGAAGAAATCCTGGAAGATATTTTGCAGGAACCGGTAGGTGAAGTTGACGAATCAGATTTATATGAACAGTTGGAACTGCTGATGCTCAACCCGATTAATTTGAATACTGCAAGTGTTGATGAATTGCTGAAGATTCCAATTATGGAGATTTCAGCAGCACAATTAATTGTTGAACACAGAAATAAATATGGATATTTTTTTTCGTTGAATGAACTTAACACAATTGAAAATTTAGATAAATCTGTTGTTCAAAAAATTACTCCATTTCTCTATATTGAAAAAGAAACGGAAGTAGGAATTGAACCAACAGGTACATTCGACTCATTAATTGATGGGACGAATATTTTTTTAAGAAGCAGAATAATAAATTCACTTCAAACAAATGAAGGATTCACTAAGAACAAATATATCGGAACAAAACCAAAAACTTACAGCAGACTTCTCGTAAAGTACAGCGATCATTTCCAGGCAGGTTATCTGGCAGATAAGGACGCTGGAGAAATTGATTTCAACGAATTCTCTTCATTCCATGTTGCTGCTAATGATCTTGGATTTATTGATAAAGCAGTGCTTCTCGATTATTTACTGGAGTTCGGGCAGGGACTTACATTCTGGAGTCCGTATGCATATTCAAAAGGTGCTGATGCAATAGTACCGGTAAAGCGAACCGATAGAAATATCAGACCGTACACTTCTTCAACTGAGAATAATTTTTTCCGTGGTGCTGCATCTGCATTTCGTTTTAAAAATTTTATCATAACAGGATTTTATTCAAATAATGATTTCGATGCGAACATTGACACTGTGACCGGGAAAATAACTTCTGCACCTATTGATGGATTACACCGAACTACAAATGAAATTTTAAAACGCGACGCTGCAAATGAAAAATTATTTGGTGGACGTCTTGATTATTTTTATAGAAACTTATTAAAACTTGGCGTAATACATTACCAATCGCAAGTCAGTAATGAATTTCAACCATCAATGGCGTATGATATCTCCGGTGATAAATTTAATTATACCGCTGCCTCATATAATCTGCTTCTTGATCGATTCAACTTCTCAGGTGAATTTTCTTACAACACTATTTCTGTTGCGTCAATAAATATGATGGAACTTTTAATCAGTAATAATTTTACATTCGCTACATCTTTCAGGAACTATCCAAGAAATTTTTATAGTATTCATGGATATGCATTCGGAGAAAGAAATGGAGCTACTCAGAATGAAGTTGGTCTTTACACTGGATTCAAGTGGAGATCACCTGTTGGACTTTTGAATTTTTATTATGATCAATTCAAAATGCCTTTCGCAACATATTTCAATCCTACATCAACTCAGGGTGATGAATATTTAGTTGATTTTCTGTCGAAACCTATTCAAAAATTTGAAGTCCGCGGCAGATATAAATATGAGAATAAAGAGATCACAGAAGGTATGGATAATTCAAAAAACGTAGTGAAAAGATTAAGACAGGTTTTTCGTGGAGAACTTATTTATTCTATCTCAAATAAAATCAGGCTCAGAGGAAGGTTCGAATACAATACATTCAGAATTTCTCAGACTGGTTATCAAGAAACAGGTTACTTACTGTTCCAGGATATTCGTTACTCACCAACAGCTAATCTAAATATTTACGGCAGAATTATTTTCTTCCGAACAGATTCATTTGATTCTGCAATTTATGAATATGAAAATAATCTGACCGGTGTTTTAACAAATGTTCCGCTTTATTATGAAGGAATAAGATGGTATCTGCTTATTCGATTCAGACCTCACAAAATTTTTACAGTATCGGCTAAATATGCAGAAACATTTAAACCACAAGAAAAATCGTTAGGATCCGGCGATAATACTATTCAAGGAAATCTTGACAACACATTTTCATTACAAATAGATGTTAACCTTTGATTAATGATTTTAATTTCCAGATATTTCCATATAATTATATTTAACTTTTTGTTCTATTTTTCAACTAATTTAATATATTTGTAACGACAATTTAGTCGGTAATTTACCTAATATTGATAATTTCAAATTGTCCAGTACAGTAGAACCTTTCAACTGGTAACTGACTATGATGAGATTAATTAATCAAATTGAAAAGCATAAATAAATGTTAAGTTCAAAAATCGATTTTGTTTCCAAGTATAACGATCTTGTACTTTATGCACTCTCCGCAGCTAAAGAATTTCCTGATAATCTTTGTGATTATCTTGTCAATGAATTTGAATTCGAGGCAGTAATAATAACTAAGATTAAGGACAAGACTTTTGAGCTATTAGGTAAATCTACTTTAGCTAAAAAATCACTTAAGAATGGAACAGAAATAACTTGTAAACATTGTCAGACAGTACAAATCCCTACAACTGAAGTCACATTTGAAATAAATCCTCAATGCGAAATTATTGCAGCAGAAATGGTGGTATTTGAAGGATGCTTATACATTCCGGTTTCCAACGATGAGAAAGTTATACTTAAAATTGCAAAGCAAACTGAATTTACAAACGTCGAGAAAGATAATCTGATCATTATCGGGAATACAATCAGAAATCTGTTGCGTCTTTGGATGGGTAAGAAAGGTGGTTTAAGTTATACAATAAGTGATATAATTACTACAATCAGTCCCGAGATAAGAACTCCCATCAACAGTATTCTTGGATTTGCTTCATTGCTCAATGAAGAAAATTTATCACTGACTCAACACGAATATCTTTCTACTTTAAAAGAAAATGCTTATGATCTGCTTTCACTGCTTAATGACCTTATTGAGCTTGTTAAGCTTGAAACTTTTAAAGGTGTTGAAGAAGATACTGAAATCAATATTTTAAACTTTTTTCATGATATTCTAAAACTATTCGAAGATAAAAATTACAGAAACAGAATTGAAATTATATCAAATATTGATAAGGGATTACCTCATTCAGTTAAATGCAATTCACACAAACTTCAATATATAGTTACTAACCTGATTACGATCTCACTTCGTTTAACAGAAAGAGGCAAAATCAGTGTGGCAGTTTTTTCACCTGAAAAGGATAGACTGACAGTTAGAATAGCTGATACCGGTGTTGGAATACCATCGGATAAGATGAAAGATATTTACAATCCTTTCGCACTTACCGATCAATTTATAACTACTGTCGGAAGTACAACCGGTTTGGGTTTGACTTTAATAAAACGATATGTCGATTTCTTGAATGGTGAGCTTGACATTACTAGCACTATTGGAAAAGGCACTACTTTCAACTTAACAATTCCTGTTGAAGAAATATCAATAATAGAAAAACAGATAAGCAGTCTGCCAAAACCGGATTTCACAAACAAGGTTCTCGTTGTTGAAGATGATTATGCAACATCCAAGTTACTATCAAATTATCTTCACAAGTGGGGATATGAACCGACTATTGTGAATTCTGCTGAACAAACATTAAAAGTACTTCAGAAGGATCAGTATCTGGCGATATTAATGGATATTGTTTTACCGGATGCAAATGGATTGGAATTACTTCAGAGGATACGCGAAATAAAAACTGCCAAATCAACTCCTGTTATTGTTTGCTCTGTTGAAGCAGAACAACAGAAAGCATTTCTTATGGGAGCAGTTGAATATTTTATAAAACCTGTCAACTATAAATATCTTATCGAGGTATTAACTAATTACCGGTTAAGGAAGGATTCAAATATTCTTCTGGTTGATGATGATATTCCAAGTTTGAATTTGCTAAAGGAAGCAGTTGAAAGAAATGGATTTAAAGCACTTGCTTATTCTGATTCAACGCAAGTATTGGATTCAATTCAAAACATTCATCTTGATCTTGCTATAATTGATCTCGACATGCCCGAAATGGATGGAATAGAACTGATTGAAAAGATAAAATATCTGGAAGTCTTTAAAAATCTTCCTATCATTATTTACACCGGTAAAGAAAATTTTGAAGAAGATATAAAACGAATTGATGGCTTATTCGAAAATCTTTTACGCAAAAGCAGTACAAGCATTGAAGACCTGCAGGAAACAATTAATCAAATGATTAATCGCTACGAAGAACCATCAGCTCAGGAAGATGTAAAAGAGAAGAAAGATACAGTTAAAATCCTTTTAGTTGAGGATTATAAACATTCACAGATTATTGTAACACGTCTGCTCAAGAAAAATGATTTTGAATCTATAGTAGTTGTTGAAAACGGACAGGAAGCACTTGATGCAGTAAAACAACAACATTATGACCTGATACTGATGGATATGCAAATGCCCGTGATGAATGGATTTGAAGCTACAAGAAAAATCAGGGAGCTCAAAGATTATAAAGATACACCAATAGTTGCTCTTACTGCTTTTGCAATGAAAGGCGATAGAGAGAAATGTTTGGACGCAGGCGCAACAGATTATATTCCGAAACCGATCGACAGCCACGAGTTCATCCAAAAAGTTAAATACTACACAGAGAAAAAGCTGGTTACCAGATAATCAACTTCACTTCCATCTTAATTATTTAAGGATTTAGTTCTTTATCTTTGCATTTAAATTTTAAGTTTAATTAAGTGTAAGATGAACAAAATAACTCCAAGAGTGCGATTTGCCCCAAGTCCAACAGGTTATCTTCATATTGGTGGATTGCGAACTGCATTATACAATTATTTATTCGCTAAACATCTAAATGGAAAACTCATACTCAGAATTGAAGATACTGATAGAAAAAGATTTGTTGAAGGTGCTATCGAAAACCTGATTGATACATTAAATTGGGCAGAAATTAAGTTTGATGAAGGTCCGGGGATTGACGGAAATTTTGGTCCTTACTTGCAATCAGAACGATTGAAAATTTATAAAGAACTTGTGGAGAAACTTGTTGCAGAAGAAAATGCATATTATTGTTTTTGCACTCCTGAACGTCTCGAAAAATTAAAGGAAGAACAGCAGAAACAAAAACTTCCTCAGGCAAAATATGATAAGCATTGCCTCAATCTGAATAAAAGTGAAGTCGAAGAAAAATTAAAATCGCAAATTCCATTTGTAATCAGATTAAACGTTAAGCCCAATCAAAAAATTATTTTTACTGATGTCATCAGAGAATCTGTTCAGTTCGATACTGAAAATATTGACGACCAGGTTTTGCTAAAAAGTGACGGCTATCCGACTTATCACCTCGCAAATGTGGTTGATGATCATCTGATGGGAATCACTCACGTCATTAGAGGTGAAGAATGGCTTTCATCAACTCCTAAACATATTATTCTTTATGATTATTTTGGCTGGGAAAAACCTGTCTTTGCACACCTCCCTCTCCTTTTAAATCCAGACAAAACAAAACTGAGTAAAAGACAAGGAGATGTTGCTGTTGAAGATTACAGAGATAAAGGATATCTGAAAGAAGCATTGATTAATTTTGTTGCACTACTTGGCTGGAACTATGGTGATGATAAAGAATACTACGAAATGGATGAATTAATAGAAAAATTTTCACTTGAGCGTGTACACAAGGCGGGAGCTGTATTTAATCTGGAAAAACTGAACTGGCTTAATTTTGAACATCTCCGAAGAAAACCTGATGATGTTGTTCTTCAATGGTTAAAAGAAGAAATACGAAAATCGGAATTAAGCTTTAAATCATTCAGTGATGATTATCTGATCAAAGTTATTTCCGCAATGAAGGAAAGAGTATCCTTTGTAAAAGAATATTTGACTAAAAGTTTATATTTTTTCGAAGCTCCGAATCAGTACGAAGAACAAAATCTGAAGAAACGATGGAAAGAAGATTCAGCGGAATTACTTGGAAAGCTTGCGCAAAAATTTGAGCAGATTAATAACCCATCGAAGGAAGATTATGAAAAAGCGCTTGATGAACTATCAGTTCAATTAAATATCAATAAAGGAAAACTTGTTCACCCGTTAAGAATTGCAGTCTCCGGAATCGGCGAAGGACCAGGAGTTTTTGATATCATCACAATTCTCGGTAAAGAAGAAACACTTAAAAGAATTAATACTGCACTTCAAAAATTGAGTTAACTAAATTTTAATATTATATGAGTAACGAAGAAAATAAAAACGAAATTAAAAAACCTTCAAATTTTATCAGAGAGATTATTGATGCTGATTTAGCAACAGGTAAACATAGTGAAGTTCATACGCGTTTTCCTCCGGAACCGAACGGTTACCTGCATATTGGTCATGCTAAATCTATTTGTCTGAATTTTGGATTGGCAATAGATTATAACGGAAAGTGCAATCTTCGTTTCGATGATACTAATCCAACCAAAGAAGAACAGGAATACGTTGATTCGATAAAAGAAGATGTTCGCTGGCTCGGTTTTGAGTGGGAGAACAGAGAATATTTTGCATCTGACTATTTTGATCAGTTGTATGAATTCGCAATTAAATTAATTAAAAAAGGAAAAGCTTATGTCGATTCATTGAATGCTGATCAGATCAGAGAATTAAGAGGAACACCTACTGAAGCAGGAAAAGAAAGTCCATACCGGAACAGAACAATAGATGAAAATCTGAATTTGTTTGAAAGGATGAAAAACGGTGAATTTAAAGAAGGTGAACATGTTTTGCGTGCGAAGATTGATATGGCATCACCAAATTTAAATTTACGAGATCCTGTCATGTACCGGATTCTTCATAAATCACATCATAGAACCGGAAATAAATGGTGCATTTATCCAATGTACGATTGGGCACATGGTCAATCCGATTCTATTGAAGGAATTACACACTCACTTTGCACATTGGAATTTGAGAACCATCGTCCTCTATATGATTGGTTCATTCAGGAACTTGAAATTTATCCACCTCAACAAATTGAGTTCGCAAGACTAAATCTTAGTTATACAATAATGAGCAAAAGAAAGCTTCTTTCATTGGTTGAAAGAAAATATGTTGATGGTTGGGATGATCCAAGAATGCCTACTATTTCCGGATTAAGAAGAAGAGGTTACACACCTGAATCTATCAGAAATTTTTCAGAACGGGTAGGAATAGCAAAACGTGAAAATACAATTGATGTTGCTTTACTCGAATTTAGCATTCGTGAAGATTTAAATCTTCGTGCAAAAAGAGTTATGGCAGTTTTAAATCCGCTGAAAGTTGTAATAACAAATTATCCTGAAAATCAGATTGAGGAATTAGATGCAATAAATAATCCTGAAGACACTTCAATGGGAACAAGAAAAATTCCTTTCTGCAGAGAAATATATATTGATCGAGATGATTTTAGAGAAGTTCCTCCGCCAAAATTTCACCGGTTATTCCCCGGCAGTGAAGTACGATTACGATATGCATATATAATAAAATGTGAAAGTGTTATAAAAGATCAGGTTACAGGCGAAATAACAGAACTGCACTGCACATTTTTCGCTGATACAAAAAGTGGTTCAGGAACAAGTCAAAAAAAGGCAAAAGGTACAATACATTGGGTTTCAGTCAAACATGCTTTTGAAGCTGAAGTAAGACTTTATGATAGACTTTTTTTAACTGAAAACCCTGAAGGTGAAGAAGGAAAGGATTTCACCGAATTTTTAAATCCAAATTCACTTGAAATTAAAACCAACTGTAAGCTTGAACCTTCGCTTCAGACTGCATCATCCGGTGATAAATTTCAGTTTGAAAGAACCGGTTATTTTTCTGTCGATTCAAAATATAGTAAGACGGGTTCGCCCGTATTTAACAGAATTGTAACTCTTAAAGATTCCTGGATTAAAGTTGAGCAGGCAGGGAAAAAATAGATCAGGTTTTTTTCCTGATAGGAAGTAAAGTTTCAGTATGAATTTTTAATTTTTCTGAAACCAGAGATTAGCAACGACCGACAAATTTATACAGATTTAGCATTTTCATCAGGTTATTTATTGCATCTCTGTCGAATGGATTTGGAATCTTGTTTACGTCTTTATATTCCTTTATGATTCCGGTTAGTTTACCTAATCCATCAACCATTCTCTGAATAATGTTGCCATTATCCTCAATGTCGTAATAGCCTTCATATCCGATAAAAGTTTTCATTTTTGTACCCTCACCCTAAATTAATTTTTATAATTCCATATAATCATCGTAATCGTCCAGCTCAAGTTCATTCATACTGATATTCGTGTAGCTGTCGTTATCAATGATTTCATAAATTTGTTCGTTATCAATACATTCAGGATCAAGACAAGGTTCTTCTTCTGAGAACATTGGCAGATCTTCATCGCTGAAGAACGAATCATAAATTTGTTTTTGCTGTAAATGTTTGTTCACCTTCTGTACCTCCAGTTAGTTTATAAATATGTTTCATGTAAAATGCCAACAATGGTGCCAGAATTGACGTAGCGACAATTCTATCTTATTCAAAATAAATGTTCTGATTCCAATTGAATATCATCACTTTAATCTTTACTTAAATGTAATAGATGTAGAATGAAGGAGAAAAAGAGTCACTATAAGAGAAGAAATTACAAGGTAAAAATATTTTACCCAATGATACGCAGAGATTGGCGTTTAAAAATTGCCATATCAGTTTAAGTTTTTTAATTTTGTCAGGTCAATTTGCTTTGTAATATGATTTGCTTTTACGAAACAAAGTATCGTCAAGATTTTGCGCCTCGCGAGTTGGCAGCGAAATGTTACTGAGATTTGTTGTTCTTCAATAATAATCTTATTGCCGAAGTGGCGGAATTGGTAGACGCGCTGGACTCAAAATCCAGTATGGCTCACCCCATGTGCCGGTTCGAGTCCGGCCTTCGGTACTCGTAAAACCCTCTTCAGGAGGGTTTTATAATATTCAAAAATTGATGAAAATATTCAGTTATAAAAAAATATTTGGTATTCTTTTAACAAGCATCTTTATAGGATTCCTGATTAATTACTTTAATCCTAAAGGCATATCTTTAATTCGGGAAACGCCTGAAATCAATTGGGCTTCTGATTCATTGTTTAACAATCTTGAGACTGTGACCATTGAGGATGATAGTATCACCAGCATTCCGGAAGAAATAAATGTAAATCAATCTGATACTAACTCTCAACCAGAAATTTCATCGAAAAAGAGAGAAGACTTTATTCAACCACCAACTGAGCCAATTAAAACCGAAGATAAAAAAACCGGGACAGTTGTAGCTTTCACTGAGCCAAAAGCTGTTACATTAGATCAAGCTTATAAACTTTTTAATAGTGGAGTCTTGTTCATTGATGCAAGAGATGAAGCAGATTATGTTTTGGGACATATATCTAATTCCATTAATATTCCGTTTGATGATTTTGATAATCACAAACAAAAACTGGAAAAACTTTCCATAGAAAAGCCGATGGTTGTGTATTGTGCTGGGACTGATTGCGATTTAAGTCACCTACTTGCAAATCTTCTTTTTGAAAAAGGTTATAAACAGGTCTATGTTTTCTTTGGCGGCTGGAACGAGTGGATTGAAGCAAATTATTTAATTGATAAATCTGCTGAGTAAAAATGTTTACAAAAGTTTTTAACAATAAATATCTTTTACTGACTTTCAGATTACTCTTAGGTTTTGTTTTTATTTATGCTGCAATTTTTAAAGTAGTGGATGCTCAGGGATTTTCACAATCAATCTATAATTACAAACTGATGCCTGATTTAACAATAAATGCTCTTTCGATTGTAATTCCATGGATTGAATTAGTCGCTGGTTTACTTCTGATATTAGGGATTTCTGTAAAAGAAAATTCACTTATTTTAAGCAGTCTGCTATTAATATTTATCATTGCAATCTCAATCAGCCTTGCAAGAGGATTGAATATTGAATGCGGATGCTTCGGTACTGTAAGTGGCGCAAAAGTAGGATTGTTAAAGATCTTTGAAAATGTTGGTTTGTTCATCGTTGGTCTGATCCTGATTAAATTCGATTCGAAATTTCTTTCACTATCAAAACAATAATAGATTTAATCTTTATTCCTTATACTCTCCATTGTATCTCTGAGAACTCCGAGTGATCTCTGACTTAAAATATCAATTTTAATCAACCCTAAATCTTCAATTGAATACATATCAGGCTGAGTTACAATTAAACCAAGTCCTTTATTCTTAGCATACTCGAGCGCAACATAATCAGTAATTTTTGTTGGTGTAATTACTATTCCACCCGGATGAATTGAAATGTGTCTTGGAAATCTTGCTATTTGAGATGCAATTGAAACTATAGTTTTCCAGGGTTCCATTTTAAAATTAAGTCCTTTTGATTCAGGAAAAAGTTCAGCCAGATGAGGAAGGTTTACAGCATCTGTCCACGGAATTTTTCGGCTGAATTTTGAAATTTCTTCATTTGTGAATCCAAAAGCCTTCGCAACTTCTCTGAAAGCTGATCGCGCTCTGAAAGTCACAGTTGTTGAAATCATAGCAACTCTCTCATAACCATATTTTTCAAAAATATATTTTATTATTTCATCACGTTCTTTCCAGGAAAAATCAATATCAAAATCGGGCGGAGAACTTCTTGCTTTGTTTAAAAATCTTTCAAAGTAGAGATTTTGTTCAAGTGGATCAATCTGAGTTATTTGAAGACAATATGCAACAAGACTGTTCGCTGCGGATCCCCTGCCGATTGTCATCATTCCTCTCCTCTTTGCTTCATTTATTATATCCCAAACTATTAAAAAATAATTTGAGAAACCCATTTCACTTATCACAGAAAGCTCCATCTCAAGTCTATCTTTAGCTTTGTTTGTTATAGGATTGAATCGTTTCTCAAGACCTTTAAAAGATTCATTCCAGAGCATTGTTTCAGCAGATATGTTTTCAGGAGTTGAATAAACCGGAAATTTATATTCATTCAATTTTAAATCGACGTTACATTCATTTGCGATGCGGTTTGAATTAACTAATGCTTCAGGAAGATTTTTCCATTCATCCTCAATTTGTCGGGGATCTTTAAAGTAGTATTCCTGATCTACAATCTCTTCATTTGTCAGATTATCAATGTTTGTTTTCAACCTGATGGCAGTTACTGTTTTGTGCAGGAGATAATCCTGCTTATTCAAAAAATATATCGGATTTGTTACTACTACTTCGCAATAATTTTCTTTCGCAAATTGATATCTTTTCCTGTTATTCGCTTTTTCTTTTTTCGAAGCGATAAGTTCGATAAACACATTTTCTCTTGCTTTGATATTTTTAATAATCTCAATAGAGGAAGTTATAATGAAAAAGTTGTCAAGGTTATCGTTCAATAAGTGAGTAAGAGAAAAATCTTCATTCAGTTTTCGTGAAGTTATAATTTTACATAAATCAGAATAGCCTTTATTATTCTTTGCAAGAAGAATAATATATTCATTCGGATTTTCTGGCTGGTCAATTGTACTGCCAATTATAGGTTTTAGCCCTTTTTCTTTTGCGAGTTTTGTAAATTGAACAATACCATGCATTGAATTGGTATCAGTAATCGCAAGCGAATTTAATCTAAACTCAATGGCTTTGTCAACCAATTTGTTAATCGGAACAGTTCCTTGTAGAAAAGTATTGTTTGAATGTACGTGAAGCGGGATCATTTGTTTGTTCGTATTAACTTTACTAAGATAAGTGTAAAGATAAACTCTAATAAGAGATAAAAGTAAGTCTGTTTATTTTAGGATTATTTATTTCAATGCTTTATCGGAGATATCCTTTCTATAATAAATATTTTCAAAATGGATTTTGGCTAAAGCTTTGTAGGCTCGATCTTTCGCTAATGATAAATTAAAATCCGGAAGTACAGAAGTAACACCTAAAACTCTTCCACCATTGGTTAGAATTTTACCATTATCTTCTTTTGTACCTGAGTGAAAGACAACAATATCTGCCGGAAGTTCATCTAAACCTTTTATCTCAAAACCTTTCTGGAAAGAATCCGGATAACCTTTTGAAGCAGCAACAACACATACTGAGGAACCTCCATTATAATCAATAGAAGCTTTATCAACTTGTCCACACGCGGCTGTGAAAAGCAAATGCAAAAAATCTCCTTTAACAATTGGTAATACAACCTGAGTTTCAGGATCTCCAAACCTGCAATTAAATTCTATTACTTTGGGTCCTTCAGCAGTTATTATCAAACCTGCATACAAACATCCGATAAAAGGTGCGTTTCTTTTTTTTAAGGTTTGAACAACGGGAAAGAATATTCTGTTTTTAATTTCTTCGAACATTTTCGGAGTGACTATTGGTGCAGGTGCAAACGCACCCATCCCACCTGTATTTTTTCCGGTATCATTATCACCAATTCTTTTATGATCCTGAGAAGCAGGTAAACAAACAAATTCATTGCCATCACAAATAGCAAAAACAGAAATTTCTTCACCAGCTAAAAATTCTTCCACTAAAACCCTATCGCCAGATGCGCCAAAAATCTTATCATTGAAAATCAAATTCAATGCTTGTTCCGCTTCGTCGGAGTTGTTACAAACAAAAACACCTTTACCAGCAGCTATTCCATCAGCTTTGATCACACACGGATACTTCTTTTGTTTAATAAATTCCCTGGCTGCACCAAACATATTAGAATTGAAAGGAATATAATTCGCGGTTGGTACACCTGCCTCCTTCATCACCTTCTTGGCAAAATATTTTGATGATTCAATTTGAGCTGCTTCTTTATTGGGTCCAAAAACATTTATTTGATTATCGCGGAGTATGTTTGCGAGTCCTTCAACCAACGGTTGTTCAGGTCCAACTATTACCAAATCAATATTCTTTTCCTTGCAAAACTGAAGAATTTTTTGTTGTTCAGATGATGCAATGCTTACATTTTCACCGAGGAATTTTGTACCCGGATTACCTGGAATTAAATACAACTTCGTGAGAGATGGGCTTTGTTTTATTTTGTGGGCAAGCGCATGTTCTCTCCCACCAGAACCGATTATTGCAATGTTCATTTAAACCCTCAATACTTTATTCATTTGTTTGGCTAATTGTTCGGTCAATAAATCCCTTCTGAATGATTCCACAAATTTTTCATCCGGAACAGGTAATTTACCTTCTTTATACAAATTATAAACCTGAATGATTGTGTTCTTTATTTGTTCAATATTATCAGGTTCAGTGATAAAAGCAGCTTTGTATTCGGATGCTGCTGTTTTAAGTGAGCCTTCAGGCAAACAAGCTATGATTGTTTTTTTTGTTCCAAAGTATTCATAAAGCTTTCCACTCGAAACTGTCGATGCACTTTTTCCATTTCCGACCATAATCCAGAGTACATCACTCATCATTAATTTTTGTATCGCTTGTAAGTGGTCAACATATCCATATTCAATTACGTAAGCTTCAAGGTTCATAGTTTTAATAAGTTTTCTATTTTCTATTCCTAACAATCCAACAAATGATAATCTGATATTTTCAGCTATAGATGGATTCTCTGTTATTATCTTTTTGAATGCGTGAAGAAAATATTTTGGCGTTATATATTCATAGAATAAACCGGAGTAAGTAATAAGCATTTTATCATTTGGTTTTTGTATCTGTTCTGTCTTTGCAAAATCATCCGGATCATAACCATGGGGAATAATAAATACTTCATCAAACGATAAAAATTTATAGTCTTTGATCAGCTTTTCTTTTATTCGCCGATTAGTAACTATTATTCTGTCAACAGCTTTTAATGCTTTGTACTCCTTTCTTTTATGAATACTTTTATGAAACGGAGTCAGATAAAATGAAAATTGATTATCCACCCAAAGATCACGATAATCAAATATCATTGGTATGTTATGTATTTTTTTTATATCACTAAAAATATCAAATTGACTAAAAGGCGGACTGGAAATGAATATGCAATCGAAGTGTTCATTTGATAGAACTTCAAGAGTTTTTTTGTAAGCATTTTTGGACCAGGAGAGTTTGTTATCAGGTATAAAAAATATCTGGCTTAATCTATTGAATGTTTTACGCACTAATTCAGCCGGAAGTTTTACCGTCCTTTTTTTTGAGAGCAATGAGTTCGGCTCAGAACCAGTAACTCTTATAACTCTTACGCCAATGTCATCTAATTCTTTTTGTAATGAATTGTCATGTGCAAAGTATGCAACATCTGCAGTTGTTATTACGGTTGGGTCCCAATTAAAATTTTTTAAATACTTGATGAATTTAAGTGTACGCTGGACTCCACTTAACCCCATTGGAGGAAAATAGTATGCAATGACGAGTACTTTGTGCATTTAAAATTATTTGCCCTTTTAAGAAAACTAAGATTTAACCTGATAGTTAGGTGCTTCCTGAGTTATGATTACATCGTGTGGATGACTTTCTTTCAAACCTGAAGAGGTCATCTTAACAAATCTTGCATTCTTTCTGAGTTGCTCAATATTCTTTACTCCACAATAACCCATTGCTGCTCTTAAACCACCGACTAATTGATAAATCGTATGTTCTAATGGACCTTTATACGGAACTCTGCCTTCAACTCCTTCAGGTACTAATTTAGCAATGTCATCTTCGGCATCCTGGAAATATCGATCCTTGCTTCCTTCTTTCATTGCAGCCAAACTACCCATACCTCTGTAAGATTTAAAACTTCTCCCTTCATAGAGGATTGATTCACCCGGACTCTCTTCAACACCCGCGAAAAGACTACCGATCATTACACTGTGTGCTCCGGCTGCAAGAACCTTAGCAACATCACCAGTCTGCTTTATTCCTCCATCAGCAATTAAGGGAATTCCTAATTTTTTGACCGCCCGATATGCATTCATCACGGCAGATATTTGCGGAACACCAACGCCAGCAATAACTCTGGTTGTGCAAATTGAACCTGGACCAATTCCAATTTTTATCGCATCCACCTTGCAATTTATCAAATCAATTGCTGCTTCATAAGTTCCTATATTTCCAGCGATTAATTGAATATATCTAAATTTTTTTCTTGCTTCCTGAATTGTTTTAATAACACCGGTTGAGTGACCGTGTGCAGTATCAATTATAATCGTATCTGCACCAGCTTTGGTTAAAGCGTCTATCCTATCAAATGTATCTCTTGTTACTCCAACTGCTGCTCCCACTCTTAGTCTGCCATGCTCATCCTTACAAGCAAGAGGATGTCTTTTCTTCTTCATAATATCTTTAAAGGTTATTAAACCTCTCAGAATCCCCTTCTTATCAACCACCGGAAGCTTTTCTATTTTATGCCGCTGAAGTATCTTTTCCGCTTTTTCCAATGTTGTACCTATTGGCGCAGTAACCAGATTATCTTTTGTCATTAATTGTGAAACTCTCAACTTTTCATTTGGTTCAAATCGTAAATCTCTGTTCGTTAATATTCCAACAAGTCGTTTTGTACTGTCTACTATGGGTATCCCTGAAACGCTATACTTTCTCATTAATTCCAACGCGTCTCTAATAGTTTTATCAGGAGACAATGTTACAGGATCTTTTATCATCCCACTTTCTGATCTTTTAACTTTATCTACTTCTTCACACTGTCTTTCAATATTCATATTTTTATGGAGGATCCCGATTCCGCCTTCTCTTGCTAATGCAATTGCAAGATTGGCTTCAGTAACCGTATCCATTGCCGCAGAAATAATCGGGATGTTTAATTTAATTTCCGGTGTAAGATAAGTGGTAACATCAACCTCGCGTGGTAATACAGATGATTTTGCAGGAACCAATAATACATCATCAAATGTAAGTGCTTCTTCTATTTTAAATTTTTCATTCATCTTGATTCTATCTAATCAAATGCTGGAATTCCGGTTATATCTTCACCAAGAATAAGTGTGTGCATTTCGTGAGTTCCTTCATAAGTTTTTACTGATTCAAGGTTAGCTGCATGTCTCATTATTGGGTATTCGTCCAGGATGCCGTTTGCACCATGAATTTCCCGTGATATTCTTGCAATGTCAAGAGCTTTTTCACAATTGTTTCGCTTTGCCATAGAAACATGAACATGTTTTGCTTCCCCTTTATCCATCATCCTCCCAAGTTGTAGATTTAAAAGCTGAGCTTTGGTAATCTCGGTTATCATATAGACAAGTTTTTCCTGAGTCATCTGATATCCAGCTATTGGTTTGCTGAATTGCTTCCTGCTTTTTGAATAATTCAGTGATGAGTCATAACAAGCCATCATTGCACCTACAACTCCCCATGCAATACCGTATCTTGCCTGGTTCAAACACATCAATGCATTTTTTAATCCTTCAGTTTTGGGAAGCAGATTATGCTCCGGAAGAAAAACATTATCAAAAATTAATTCTGAAGTTACTGAGGCCCGAAGTGAATGCTTGCCCTTCATCTCTGGTGCTGCATAACCTTTCATTCCTTTCTCAACTAGAAATCCTCGAATAGTACCATCAAGTTTTGCCCAAACAACAGCAACATCAGCTATTGTTCCGTTTGTTATCCACATCTTTGCACCATTGAGATTAAAACCACCATTAACTCTATCAGCTTTAGTTATCATCCCGGAAGGATTAGAACCAAAATCCGGTTCCGTCAAACCAAAGCAACCAATCTTCGAACCATTTGCAAGTTGAGGAAGCCATTTATTTTTTTGCTCTTCGTTACCAAATCGAAATATCGGATACATCACTAACGAGCTCTGAACCGAAACAAAACTTCTGATTCCACTATCTCCGCGTTCCAATTCCTGTGCAATCAATCCATAAGAAACATAGTTAAGTTCTGCACAACCATATTTTTGTGGAAGAGTATTTCCAAATAAACCAAGTTCAGCCATCTTTGGTATAAGATGCATCGGGAATGTAGATTCACGATTATGCTTTTCAATTATTGGAATGATTTCATCAGAAACGAATTCCCGCACTGTATTCCGAATCATAATCTCCTCCGGAGTCAGCAGCGATTCAATATTATAATAATCTACACCTGGAAATTTATTCATTGATTTTTTTTGTGAAATAATGAGTATAAATTTAGCGAAACTCTATCAAGCACGCAATAAATTACATAATACGTTAATAAGTAAATGTAGAACATTTTCAGTGGAATGGTTTCTTTTTCATTTTGCCTCTAAAACAAATTGCTTTCGTCCAACACTTTTAATGGATAATGCTTTTAGATACCAGATATTAAATCTTTGTCACGAGTTGCAAAATTGGTAAAGAATTAATTTATGCAAAAACAATATTTATTATAGCATATTCGATTTTGTTAGCCACAATTATTAGAATCATTATCAGAATTCTTTTAACAATAACTCAGTCTTTGATTAATATCCAAGAAAGAATGAAGACATTTGTGTCAGATCTGATTCGGATTTCACAAGACATCTACAATTCATCAAATTATTTTGTCTTCAATTAGTGAACGGAAGTCTAATAAATTTCGCGTAGTAATCAGAGTTTCAATATTAGACGCAAAGTTGTATTTTTGCATTGCGAATTTGAATCGGAGAGATGGCCGAGTGGCTGAAGGCAACGGTTTGCTAAACCGTCGTACTGGGTAAACTGGTACCGAGAGTTCGAATCTCTCTCTCTCCGCTATTCATTTCATCAAAAATTAATTATTAGATTGAAGTAAATTAGTACCGAGAAGTTCTCCCAGAGGGACTCCTTCGGAAGAATCTCTCTCTCCGCTATTCATTTCATCAAAAATTAATTATTAGATTGAAGTAAACTGGTACCGAGAAGTTCTCCCAGAGGGACTCCTTCGGAGGAATCTCTCTCTCCGCACATTTTCAAGATGAAATAATACCTCAGTCTTTTTTATTCTCCCTATCGTTTAATAAAATTTATTCAGGCGACACTTTGACTATAAAAGAATGGGCATCGCTGCCCGCACGAAACGGAAGATATTTTTAACTTTACTTCGTCATTTCTTATAATTTAAGTTTTTGAGTTGGATTAATCAGGACTTTCGTCCTATGCGAATTATTCATTTTTTTTAATACTTTTCATTATCAAAAAAACAAAAGTATCAAAAATGAAAAACAATCCTCTGTCAAAAATCATGATCCATATCTTCAGGATATTCAAAGAATTTCTTCTAATATCAATTATAATTTTTTCTTTGAATCTGAACTTCATCAATGCTCAAGCAGACAGTTTAAAAATAAAAACAAATAAATACACACAAAATTTGTCAACTGCAGCAGTCGAAATTGATGATAAGAAATTATTTTATGTTAGAGGAATAACTTCCTTTCCTGCTGGAGAGAGAGCAAAAATAATTTCTGAAAGAATAATTAACCTTGCTGAGGAAAAATCTTTCATTCCTGATTCACTTAAAGTACAAGAGGAATCAGATCGTCATTTAATAATAGCAAATGGAAATCTTGTTCTGAGAATATTTGATGCTGACGCTGAAATTGAAGGAGTTGACAGGAAGTTACTTGCTGAAATGGTAAGAGATAATATTATTAAATCAATAAATGATTATCGTTATGAAAGAAGCAGCCAGCTGCTAATCAAACGAATTATTTATTCAGTCGTCGCTACTTTATTATTAATTGTAATTCTGTTTTTACTTAAACTATTTTCAAAAAGAATAAATGATTTCCTTGAATCTAAACTGAAATCAAAAATTGAAGGTCTGGAAACTCAATCATTCAGTCTTATTCAAGCTAAACAGCTTTGGACGGGATTGAAAGGTTTCATCAATACCGTCAAATTCTTTTTGATTGTTTTGTTAATATTAATTTATATTAATTTCGTTCTGGGTTTATTTCCTTTAACAAGACCAATTGCTAAAGAAATATTCTCATTAATATTTGAGCCGTTGGGTTTAATTGGTCGTTCAATATTATCTGCTTTACCGAATATTGCATTTCTGGTAATACTTATTATTTGTGTCCGATATTTATTGAAACTTGTAAAATTATTTTTTAAAGGAATTAGTCAAGGTACGATTGAGTTGACTAACTTTGATCCTGACTGGTCAATTCCTACTTATAAAATAGTCCGTTTTTTAATCATTGTCTTCACTGTGGTTATCGCATATCCATATATTCCTGGTTCTGAATCAGATGCCTTCAAAGGGGTTTCAGTTTTGCTCGGAATCATGTTTTCCATCGGGTCTTCCTCATTTATAAGCAACATCGTGGCTGGTTATAGTTTGACATATCGCAGAGCATTTAAACTTGGAGATTTCATTAAAGTAGATAATGATTTTGGTGAAGTAATTGATATGAAACCATTTGTTACACGGATCAGAACTCCTAAAAATGAGGAAGTTATCATACCAAACTCAAAACTCATCGACACTCAGGTATTCAACTATAGTTCACTTGCCAAAAAGAAGGGACTTATTCTCCACACTTCAGTAGGAATTGGATACGAAACTCCCTGGCGATTAGTTGAAGAAATGCTGAGAACAGCAGCAGACCGTACCGAAGGGTTATTAAAAGATCCACCATCTTACGTTTTGCAAAAATCTCTTGGTGATTTCGCTATTGTGTATGAAATTAATGCTTACTGTAATGAGCCTTCTCAAATGATGAAAATTTATACAAGGCTTCATCAAAGTATTCTCGATATCTTTAATGAGAATAATATTCAGATAATGACTCCTGCTTATGAAGGTGATCCATCGGAACCAAAAATAGTATCAAAAGACAAATGGCATACACAGCTTAAAGCTGATGGAAAAAGTTAGAGATTTAGATAGATATATTCGGGCTTGTTTTAATCTTGCTCAAAAAGGTAGAGGGAATGTTAGTCCAAATCCACTCGTTGGAGCATTATTAGTTAAGAATGGAAAAATTATTGCTCGGGGGTACCATAAAAAATTTGGAGATGCGCATGCAGAAGTCAACGCAATAAATAATTCCAGAACAGATGTGTCCGGAGCTACTCTTTATTGCAATCTTGAACCATGTTGTCATACAAATAAGCAAACTCCCCCGTGTGTTCCACTTATAATTAAAAAAAAAATTAAAAGGGTTGTAATAAGTAACCTCGATCCAAACACAGAAGTTAATGGAAGAGGTGTTAAGCAGTTAAGAGATGCCGGTATAGAAGTAATAACGGGAATTCTTGAACATGAAGGAAAAGATTTAAATAAATTTTATTTTAAATATACCGCTGAAAAAATTCCTTACATTACTTTAAAAATTGCTCAATCAATTGATGGTAAAATCAGTTTGTCAAATAAGCAGCAAACCTGGTTAACCGGAAAAGAATCAATTGAAAATGTTCACCGGCTCAGAGGTGAGTACGATGCCGTTTTGGTTGGTGCTAACACAATAAAAACGGATGACCCCCAGTTAAATGTAAGACTCATTAGAGCAAGAAATCCTATTCGAATTATTATTGACGGTAAACTCAGTCTTCCCATTAAATCAAAAATCCTTAATTGTTCTGATATTGAAAAGACTTGGATATTCACGTCATCCTCATCGAGCTCCAAAAAAATTATTTTTCTTGAAAAACTTGGAATTAAAATAACCCAGATACAGCCAACACTGAATGATGAAATTAAACTGCTCAATGTGTTAAAAATTTTAGCCGAAAATAAAATTACCTCCCTGCTGGTTGAAGGTGGACAAAAAATCTTCTCTCAATTTCTAAATCAGAATCTTTTTGATGAAATTTTGGTCTTCCAGAGTCCTATTATTTTAGGTAAAGGAATAAACGCCTTTGATAGTGTAAAACTGAAACAACTCAGGCTGAAAGTAGTCTCACAGTTTGGTAATGATATCAGGATAGTTTTGGTCAAAAAATAGCTGATTAGTTTCTGATCGAAAATAATTAACTTTACTTTATGTTTACCGGAATAGTTGAAGAAATAGGTAAAATTGAGAGGGTTAGCCCAATTCAAGGTGGCTATTCAATCAAAGTGAAATCCAGTAAAATTATTGATGACCTCTCAGTTAATGATTCTGTTTGCATTGATGGAGTTTGCCTTACAGTTACAAAAAAAGATAGTTCATTTTTTTTTGCAGATGCAGTTGGCGCAACTCTCGAAAAAACTACTTTTGGAAATCTCAAAACCGATTCATTTGTAAACCTTGAGAGATCATTAAAATTAAGCGACAGACTTGGTGGTCACCTGGTACAAGGTCACGTAAATGGTATCGGAAATATTTCGGAAATAAAAAAGCTTGGGGAAAATTATCTGGTTAAAGTTGTTATACCTCAGCAATTAGAAAAATATTTAATTAAGGAAGGTTCAATTGCTATAAATGGAATAAGTCTTACGATAGCTGATTTGAACACGAATGAAATCTCAATTTCAATAATTCCGCACACATGGCAAAATACAAACTTCAATTCCAAAAAAGTAGCAGACGAAGTAAATATTGAAATAGATATTTTAGCAAAGTATGTTGAAAAGCTTTTAAATAATGAAAACACCAGAGCAGTTGAAATCAAACTGACTGAAAACTGGTTAAAAGAACTAGGATATTAATGAAAAGTAAAAATGAAAAGTAAATCAAATAATCATAACGAATTCAAATTCAATACAATTGAAGAAGCAATTGCAGATATAAAAGCTGGCAAGATGCTGATTGTTGTTGATGATCCGGATCGTGAGAATGAGGGCGATCTGGTTATGGCTGCTGAACTTTGTAAACCAAAAGATGTTAACTTCATTACACGCGAAGGAAGAGGAATACTTTGTTTACCAATCAATGAAGAGAAAGCGCATGAACTCAATCTTGATTTGATGGTGCAGAACAATACTGCACTTCATGGAACACCATTTTCTGTTTCAATAGATTACAGACACGGAACCACAACCGGAATTTCTGCACACGATCGTGCAATTACCATTAATAGAGCAGCAGATAAAAAAGTTATTCCGGATGATTTTGCCAGACCAGGACATATTTTTCCGTTGATCGCAAAAAAAGGCGGAGTCTTAAAACGTGCTGGTCATACCGAGGCAGTTGTCGATCTTATAAATCTCGCAGGTTTAAATCCTGTAGGTGTATTATGTGAAATTCTTGACGAAGATGGAACAATGGCGAGAGTTCCCAAATTATTGGAATTTGCAAAGCAGTATAATCTCAAAATCATTACTATCACTGATCTCATCGAATACAGAATGTCAAGAGAACACTTTGTTCAAAAAAAAGTTATCATAGATCTGCCTACAAGATATGGCAATTTCAAATTGCATTTGTATGAAAATACTTTAGATCCTTTGGACAATCCAATGGCATTGGTAAAAGGAGATATCAACGGTGATGATCCGGTTTTGGTACGAGTTCATTCAGAATGTTTAACCGGAGATATTTTTGGTTCAAAGCGCTGCGATTGCGGTGAACAATTGATTGCAGCGATGAGCATGGTTGAGAAAGAAGGAAAAGGTGTAGTGCTTTATATGCGTCAGGAAGGCAGAGGAATTGGATTAGTGAACAAACTGCTTGCCTATCATCTGCAGGAAAATGGTAAAGATACTGTTGAAGCTAATGAAGCTCTCGGATTCAAAGCTGATCTGAGGGATTATGGAACCGGTGCACAAATTTTAAAAGATCTCGGCTTAAAAAAAATTAAGCTTCTCACAAATAATCCAAAAAAAGTTATTGGTTTGAAAGGTTACAATCTTGAAATAGTTGAAAGAGTACCGATAGAAATCGAACCAAATCCCATAAATGCAAAATATCTTAAAACAAAGCGCGACAGATTAGGTCATCTGCTTCATTCAGAATAAATATTAAAATTATCAGAGGTTAAAATGGCTAACATAATTGAGGGAAAACTTAATGCTAAAGGAAAGAAATTCGGGATCGTGGTTTCAAGATTTAATGAACTGATTTCTTCACAACTACTTTCAGGAGCAAAAGACTGTCTCATCCGACACGATTGTAAAGAAGAAGATATTACTATTGTCTGGGTTCCCGGTTCTTATGAAATTCCGTTAACTGCTAAGAAACTTGCTTCTTCAAAAAAATTTGATGCAGTAATTTGTCTTGGTGCTGTAATTCGTGGTGGAACTCCTCACTTTGATTATATTGCTGCTGAAGTTTCAAAAGGTGTAGCACAAGCAGGACTCGATTCAAACTTACCAGTTATTTTTGGAGTGCTTACAACTGATAATATTGAACAAGCACTCGAACGAGCAGGAACAAAAGCAGGTAATAAAGGTTGGGATGCTGCATTGTCTGCAATTGAAATGGTTGGATTATTTAAACAACTATAATCAAACTGTGCCTGCAATCACTTTTCATAAATTACACAGGATTAGATAATTTGAAAATGTGCTGATATGAAAAGTATTTTATATTTTTGTAATTGATATTGAAAAACTTTAGAAATAATGAAAAGACTATCAGAAACAAAAGTTAGAAAATTGAGTAAAGACCACTTCACTAAAATCGAAGAAGAATCGGTTGTTTTTGGTGAAGGTCACTTTACTGTTATCGCAGGACCTTGTGCTCTGGAAAGTGAGGAACTTGCTGTAAATACTGCAAAAGCTGTTGAGCATTCAGGTGCTAAAGTTTTTCGATGCTCGTTGTTTAAACCAAGAACTTCACCCTATACTTACCAGGGTTATGGAATTGATGGGGTTAACTTGTTAAAACTTCTGCACTCCGAAACTAATTTGTTGTTAGAGACTGAAGTTCTCAGCACTGATCACCTTGATACACTTGCAGTCGAAGCTGACATTCTTAGAATAGGCTCACGCAACATGGATAATTATGAATTGCTGAAAGCTGTAGGAAAAATAAACAAGCCGGTTATTCTAAAAAGAAATATGAGTGCAACCTTGGAAGAATTCCTTCTTGCTGCTGAATACATTTTATCTGTTGGAAATGATAAAGTTATTCTTTGTGAGAGAGGTATAAGAACATTTGAAACCTATACACGAAACACGCTTGACATTCTTGCAGTACCTGCTTTAAAAGAATTAACTCATCTTCCTGTAATTGTTGATCCATCTCACAGCACAGGAAAAAGCAGTCTTGTTCCTGCTGCAAGTAAAGCTGCATTAGCTGCCGGTGCAGATGGACTAATGATAGAAGTTCATCCAAATCCGATTGCTTCATATTCAGATGGTCAACAATCACTCGATATACCTTCTTTTGAAAAACTGATGAAAGAATTGTCTGAGATGGCAAATCTTCTCGGTAAAAAATCCTCAATATCTGTATATAGTTAAGCCTGTTTTTCACCAGTCTTTTATAAACAGGATATTATCAATTCATTAACACTTCATCTGAAAGTCAGAAGTATTATATCTCTTGGGACTAAGTACCTATTTATGATGATTCATGAAAAAATTAAATTTATATTAACAATCATCTTTCTAAATCAAATATAATAAGGAGACGTGAATGAATTCATTTGATTACAGCCACAAAATATTTTCCTTGTGCGTCCTTCTATCCATTATCGGATTTTCAGCAAATGTATTTGCACAAGCTGAAATATTCGGATTCGGAGGATATGAAGTCGCTTCCGATGTTCAGGTAACACAAGGTCAATTAAATATTTACAGCAATCCAAATTATGGTGCTGGAATTTCTTTCGAAGTACAACGTGGTATTCAGGCAGAAGTATTTTGGATTGGTCAGCAAACACCAATGGAGTTAAAAAGATATAACGGACTGACTGAACCTCTGTTTGATGTTGGCATTCATTATTTCCAGGCTGGTGCTGTTTATGAATTCAGGCAAACAAAAGCTCAGAAAGCATTTCCGTTTACTTCTTTTAGTTTAGGTGCAACATTATTCAGCCCGATTGATGCAAATTTTAGTGAAGAGTGGAGGTTTTCAATTACGTTTGGTGGTGGTGGAAAATTTTATATTTCAGATAGAGTTGGTTTACGATTACAAGCCCGGATGCTTCTTCCTCTGAATTTTTCAGGCGCAGGAATGTGGTGCGGTACTGGTGGATGCAGTGTCGGTGTGGGCAGTTGGGCAACTTTATTACAAGCTGATTTTACTGGTGGTATTTTCGTTCGTCTCGGAAAATAATTACAGAAAATTTTCATAATATTAAATAACTATGAAAAAAGTCATAGCACTTCTATTCATTTTAAATTTATTAACTAACGCACAAGACCGTCACTACTGGGATCAGTCAGTTGGCGGAAGAACTGCATTGTTAGGCGGGATTGCTGTAGGTGGAGTCAGAGATTACAGTGCAACATTTTATAACCCTGGTGCATTAGGATTTATTTCGAGAAGCAAGCTTAGTTTTAACTTCAATATGTATGGCATCAAGGATTACAGATTCGTTAATGGCGGTGGTCCGGGAATAGATTCTCGATACACCAGAGTATCATTATATCCTGCATCATTAGCAGGAAGCTTGCCATTTTTAGGTGATTCAACAAACAGATTCAGCTACATGATTTATGCTAATGGGTATTCTTATGTTAGAATATCAGAAAGATATGAAGGTTATGATGATGTTATTCCAACCAGACCTCCGTTACAACCGGGAAATCCTAATGCATTTCAAGGTAATGAATTGCTTCTGAATCAGGGTAAAATTGATATGCTGCTCAGTGAAGTTTCTGTTGGATTTGGATATGCAAAAATGATTTCAGAAAACGTTGGAGTTGGAATTACATTTATCGGTGCATACAGAGATCAGACAAAAGAAAGATATGAATCATATTCAGCGTTTGACACAACCAATCAACGTGCAGCGACAACAGACCTTTATATTGATATTGATTACTGGGCTGTAAGATTATCAGCAAAGATTGGAATTGCTGCAGAATGGGATCAGTTAAAAATTGGTGCAACAATAACAACACCAAGTTTTGCAATTAAACGTGCAAGCGGTGGTACTGATTACGCAAGTATATCTTCAAATAATGTATATGTCGATAGCTCAAATAATCCGATTGATATTCTCGCTTCTGACAGACAAGAGGGTTTGCCTGTTAGCTATAAAACTCCGTTTTCCATTGCAGCAGGAATTGAATACGATCTGTTCACTGACACAAAAATCCACTTCGCAGCCGAATGGTTTGCACCTTTATCCACTTACGTTGTGATGCAGCCAGAAAGCGCTGACTTTACAAGAAATAATAATGTTCCGGAAGTTTATGAGCACGACAGTTCAGAATTACTCAAGGTTTATGATTCAATGAAACCCGTATTTAATCTTGGAATAGCACTTGAACAAAAACTAACTGCAAAAGTTATGGGTTATGCTGCCTTCAGAACTGATTTCAGCAATGCAAATTACGATGAGATTAATGGTTTATACGTTGGCTTTACTGATTTTAATATTTATCACTTCACTGCAGGTGTTTCAACAGAGTTAAATGATACTTTTATCGGAGTAGGATTTGAATACAGTCACGGTCAAAGAACTGATTTCCCTCAAATATTTAATTTCCCCACAGGATCTGCTGAACCAAATGATCTGGTTATTCCGGCTAACCGCGGTACCTGCGAAGCTTATTACAATAACTTCAATTTATTTTTTGGTGTGACACAGCTACTTTAAAATTTAACTCTGTCACATTTTCGAATTTTAAGCTCTATAAAATAATAGATAAGTTTGCCGAGTTAGTTTGTTAAAAAAAATCAAATCATTTAGTTTTACACATTCTTTTTTATAACAATTATTATTCTTCTTTCTTTTCATATTCTACTCAGAGGAATAAAAATATTTCCCTTATTATTTTTCAAAATTATTAAAAGGAGAACAAAAATGCGTTCAGCTACGGCAAAAATTATTATAATTATGCTTTTAATTTCAAGTATAAATATTTTTTCACAAGATACAGAAAAAAAACTCGGATGGTTCTTTGAAGGCAAATTAGCCGGTTTATGGACTGGCGGAAATTCTGAATCGTTCACTCTCGGTTTAGGTGCTACGTTAAAACATATCTGGACAAATTCTGAATTAAGGTTTGATGCAGGTGGAACACAAACTCAATCAACTCTTACCACACGCACTGCTGTTGGAACAACGGACAACTTTGAAGTTAATGAACAATCAAAAACAGAAAAGACAGCGGAAATAATATTCGCACGAGGCAGATATGATTATAATTTTACAGAGAATTTTTATGCGCTTGGCGGAATAGACTGGCTGAGAAACCGTTTTGCCGGTATCAACAGCCGTACATTGGTTGCAGCGGGTGTTGGTAATAAATGGGTTGATAATGAAAATGTCCGGTTTAAAACTGATTACAGCTTTACTTATTCATTCCAGAATGATGTAGTAGAAAATCCGTTTGCTAAAACTAAATTCCCAGGTGTACGGTTCACTTACGACTTCTGGTATAACCTGACTGCATCAACACAGTTTGAAAGTATTTTTATTGCTGACTGGAATCTGGATAATACCGATGACATTAGATTTGATTTCTACAATGCACTGCCAATTAAAATCAGTGAAATATTTTCACTTAAACCATCACTTCAGTTATTATGGAGAAATGATCCATCACTTACTGAAATTGATTTGTTTGCTAACGATGGAACACCAACTGGTTCGAAGGTATTAACTCCTCTTAAAAATATGGATACTCTTTTTTCATTAACGCTGGTGGTTAATCTGTAATTTTTAAGTAACCTGGTTTTTATTGTTGAGTCAAAAAACGGCTTAATTAGACAGACTTCATAATATAGAGAATTTGAAAACCCATGATGACTATCGTGGGTTTTCTGTTATCAAATTTCCAATCAAAGTAACACATAGCAATAATTGGTTAACTATTAATATTTTGAAAGAAACATTAATTGACACAATGCTAAATTCGCATAATTGATTCCCAAAAATCAAATTTTGAAAATATTTCTTACCATACATCAATGCAATCTGTGCATAAGGTTTGTAATTTTCTTCAGTATAAAAACTTTATAAAAAGGAAAAGAAAATGAGTACAAAAAAAGTTGAATTAGTTGCTGCACCGGCTCAACCGCACTTTGTTGGTGACGGTTTTAGAGTGCATAATTTCATTCCAAGCGCTTATCATTTGGAAATGGAACGGATGAATCCATTTATTGTATTGGATTATAACTCAAAATTTTACTTCCCTGCTTCCGACAAGCCAAGAGGGGTTGGTGTTCATCCGCATAAAGGTTTTGAGACGGTAACAATTGCTTACAAAGGAAGAATAGCTCATCACGACAGCAGTGGTGGTGGTGGAATAATTGGAGAAGGTGATGTACAGTGGATGACTGCTGCTTCAGGTATTTTACATAAAGAATATCATGAAGAAAGCTGGAGTAAAGCAGGAGGTGATTTTCAGATGGTTCAGCTTTGGGTGAATCTGCCGGCTAAATACAAATTGTCAAATCCAAAATATCAGGCAATAACAAATTCGCAAATCAATCGTTTCATTCTGGAAAACGGACAGGGCGAAATTGAAGTAATTGCCGGTCAATTTAAAAACATTAAAGGTGCAGCTTCTACATTTTCGCCGATAAATTTATTTAATGCGAAATTAAATAAAGGTGCAAAAACTGAATTTAATTCCCCGGCGAAATTTAACACAGCACTGCTGGTTATTGAAGGAAATATCACAGTAAATGATTCCGAACTTGTTAAGGTAGATCATTTTGTTCTTTTTGAAAATAAAGGTGAAACATTTACTGTTTTAGCAAATGAAGAATCAACCGTACTAATTTTAAGTGGTGAACCAATTAACGAACCAATTGCAGCTCACGGTCCCTTCGTAATGAATACACGCGAAGAAATAATGCAAGCTTATGATGATTTTAATAAAGGCAAATTTGGTTATCTTGAAGATTAGATAAAGGCTGAAATCATTATCTGATACGCTTGAAATTTTCAGTTGATGGTTAAACAGTAATAATAGTAATTCGTAAGTTGATGGGGCTATATTTTAAAGAATTGTTATCACAAACGATTGGAAGAAAATTTACCTGTAATGACTAACTCAAGTAAGTTAATAAATTTATTCATGATCAGATTTAGCATAGTTCTGATATCAGTCATGCTTCAATTCTGTGGTAATGATTCAACTTCAAAGAAACAAGCTGACTTTGTTGGTGGAAAAAATTGCGTTAGCTGTCATCAAAAAGAATACGAGCTTTGGAAAAATTCTGATCACGACAAAGCAATGATGATCGCAAATGATTCAACCGTGCTTGGCAATTTTAATAATGTTGAATTTGAATCGAGAGGAATAAAGACAAAATTCTTTAAACGAAACGGAAAGTTTTTTGTTTATACTCAGGGTATTGATGGAAAGATGAGTGAATTTCAAATAACACATACATTTGGTGTTCGAATTCTTCAACAGTATTTAATTCCATTTGAGAAAGGAAAGTATCAATGTCTGCCGATTGCCTGGGATAGTGAAAAGAACCGCTGGTTTGATATGGCTGGAATGGTTTATCAAGCTGAAGAATTAAAACCTGATAGCTGGTTTTACTGGACGAATCAATCGCAGAACTGGAACGGGATGTGCGCAGAATGTCATTCAACAAATCTTCATAAGAATTATGATTTAGACACAGATTCTTTCAGTACAACCTGGTCAGACATAAATGTAAACTGCGAAGCCTGTCATGGTCCCGGTTCAGAACATCTCCATTGGGCAAATCTTCCTGAAGGATCGCGCAGCTATGATGGAAATATGGGACTGGTTTTAAAAACAAACGGAATAACTTCCAAACAATTTGTAGATGCTTGCGCACCATGTCATTCGCGCAGAACATCTTTTGGACCGAATGAACACGCCGATGCTGAATACTACAACCTTCATAGTCCACAAAATATTTCTCCTCCACTTTATTATGCTGATGGACAAATACTTGATGAAGTTTATGAATTCGGTTCATTCACCCAAAGTAAAATGTTTATGCATGGTGTTAAGTGCAGCGATTGTCACGATTCACACAGTATTAAATTTAAGTTTGAAGGGAACGCACTTTGCACACAGTGTCACCTTCCGGAAAAGTACGATACTTATCAGCATCATTTTCATAAATACCCGAATGAAAAAGGTGAACCTGTAAAAAATAAATTTGGTGAAATGGTTCCTGTTGGTCAAGGAACTCTCTGCAAAACATGTCATATGCCCGGCAGATATTATATGGGTATTGATTTCAGAAGAGATCACAGCTTCAGAATTCCACGACCGGATCTTTCGATAAAGTATAACGTTCCAAATACCTGCAATGACTGCCACGCAGATAAAAGTTTTCAATGGTCAGAGAATTGGATTAAAAAACATTATGGTGAACAAAAGAAATTCACATACGCATCTGTACTTGCTGACGGTTATCTGCAAAAAGAGCATGCTGATACAAGCCTGATATCATTAATTAATAATGATTCCATTCCATCAATCGTTAAGGCAACTGCACTTGGTTATTTATCCAACTATAATAATCCCGAAACAAATTTGTTATTAAAGAAATTGCTCACTAATCCTGAGCCTGTGATTCGTGAAAGAGCAATTGATGCATTTAATACTCCAGATGCAAATGAATTAGTGAGAGTAATTTCTCCCCTGCTCGATGATCCGGTAAAAATGGTTAGAATTGCTGCCGCTGCAAAACTATCGGTTCTTGGTATAGAATTTTTTACGAATGCTCAATTTCAAAAACTTAACAAAGTATTGGATGAATATTTATTGACATTACAATACACAGCAGACTTCCCTACCGGTAAATACAATCTCGGAAATTTCTATTCTAATAAAAATGACTTCGTTAAAGCCGAAAAGTTTTACGTGGATGCAATTAAGATGGACCAACAGTTTTACCCGGCAAAATCAAATCTTGCATTGTTGTATTACCAAAATGGTCAGTTGGAAAAAGCTGAAAATTTATTTCTTGATCTTATAAAAAATCATAAAGAATATACTGAAGGAAATTATTATCTGGGTTTGTTGTACGCTGAACAAAAAAAATATCATGATGCCGCTGAATATCTCGAAAAAGATCTGCTTCAAAAAGAACCCAATCAAAGAACTTTTTATAATCTTGGGTTGGTTTATCAATATCTTAATGAGAATCAGAAAGCCGGTTCTGTTTTACTTAAAGGCAATACTCTGATTCCAAATAATTTCGATTTAATTTTTGCTTTGGCAGATTTTTATCTGAAACAGAAAAATTTTTCCAAAGCACTGCAATATGCGGAAGAACTAAAACTAAAATTTCCTTTAAGAGCTGAAGGTCAGGAGATAATTAATTATATCAACAATCAAGTTAAGGCTCAATAGTCTTATCGTTGAAATTTTTCAGTTATACAAATGTCATTCATTAAATCGTTATTTATTCAAAATACAAATTCAAAAAATTCTAAATGAAGACGACAATTAAGATGTTTGTATTTTTTTATCTTTATTTTTAGTTCAGTACTTTTTGCTCAGAAGACTGACGAGGAACTAACAAAAGCTGCACAAAATCCAATAGCTATCCTTATCAGCATTCCATTTCAGAATAATACATATTTTAATTTTCCAGGTGCAAGGACACAGTATGTTTTGAATATTCAACCGGTAATTCCATCATTTAATGGAAGATTAATTACTCGTACTATATTTCCGTTTGTCTGGGATCCGGATTATTGAAATGAAAGCGGTTCTGATTTTGGTTTTGGTAATATCGTGTTCACAACATTTTACTCACCTGAATCAAAAGAATCTTACTTTGGGTATTTGCCGATAACTTCACTTCCTGCCTGAGTTAAATCACATTGAAGCAGTGAATTGGGAATTGGTTCTTCTCTTTTTGCTCTTGTAATGTCCGGACAATGAATCATTGGCGGATTGATAAACAACATCTAGTCTGTTGCCGGAGATGAAAATCATGTTTATATAAACTATAACTTTCCTGCCGTTTATTATTTATAACTTCCCCGATTTTTATTTAACCTTTTCTCCGATCATAACTGCAAACTGGAAAGCGGACAGCAATAATCAGTGGACTGTTCCATTAGAAATTGGTATAGGAAAATCGTTACGTTTTTGTAAATTACCTGTGAATCTTAACGCTAATTATTATAATAATGATATCAAACCTGAATACTATGCTTATTGGACTTTAAGAATCCAGAGTGCGATACTCTTACCTGCAAGTGTTTTATAAAGTTATATCCAAGAATAAAATTTAAGTAGTTAATAAACATTAATTTATTGTATTAGGAGGCTAATGATGTATAAACATTTTTTGTTACTATTATTTCCATTGTTTCTTGTACTCTTAGCAGGATGCAAAGAACAAATGGAACAAACAGGATCTTCCGGTCAATTTGACAGGACAATACTCCCAATCAAAGAACCGAACCCACCAAATTATACAGAACTGGATGCAAGAGATGCAAAACCACCGGAAAGATTTGAAGTTAAACCACCCCAAAATGCCCCAAACATTGTAGTAGTTTTAATTGATGATATCGGATTCGGTGCTTCAACAGCTTTTGGTGGTCCATGCAATATGCCGAATGTGGACAGGTTGGCTGAAAACGGGTTGAAGTATAATAGGTTTCATACAACTTCACTTTGTTCGCCAACAAGAGTTGCATTATTAACAGGCAGAAATCACCATGTAAATAATGCGGGTGCAATTATGGAACTGGCAACAGGCTTTCCGGGAAACACAGGAATCAGACCAAATAGTGTTGCACCACTTGCAGAAATGCTTCGCCTCAACGGTTTTAGTACTGCTGCTTTTGGTAAATATCATGAAACGCCGCCATGGGAAGTTTCAGCATCCGGTCCGTATGACCGGTGGCCAACAGGTTCCGGCTTCGATAAATTTTATGGTTTTATAGGAGGTGAAACGAATCAATGGGCACCAGCTATTTACGATGGAACTGTACGAATCGAACATGAAAAAAATCCTGACTATCACTTCACTGCTGATATGACAAATCAGGCTATTAATTGGATACAAGCTCAGCAATCTCTTACTCCTGAAAAACCATTTTATGTTTACTTTGCAACAGGTGCAACTCACGCTCCTCATCATGCACCAAAAGAATATATCGAAAAGTACAAAGGTAAGTTCGATATTGGCTGGGATAAATTACGCGAACAGACCTTTGCTCGTCAGAAAGAACTTGGAGTTATTCCGGAAGATACCAAGCTAACAGCACGCCCAAAAGAAATTCCCGCCTGGGATGAATTAACAGCAGATCAGAAAAAATTATTTGCTCGACAAATGGAAACGTTTGCTGGATTTGCAGAACACACCGACTATGAAGTCGGGCGGCTCATTGATGCACTTGAAGAAATCGGCGAGTTAAATAATACTTTATTCTTTTATATTGTAGGAGATAACGGTTCGAGTGCTGAAGGAGGACCGGAAGGAACATATAACGAGATGATGGCTTTGAACGGAATTATTGGGAAAGCAGATCAAATGATACCTTATTATGATTCGTGGGGAAGTCCTTCAACATTTCCTCATTTCGCAGTTGGTTGGGCACACGCAATGAACACTCCTTTCCAGTGGGCAAAGCAGGTTGCTTCACATTTTGGCGGAACTCGTAATGGCATGGTTGTTCACTGGCCTGATGGATTTGAATCCCGTGGTGAAATCAGATCTCAGTTTTCTCACGTAACCGATATTGCACCGACTGTTCTTGAAGCTGTTGGTCTTCCATTCCCAAAAATTGTAAATGGAACAGAGCAGGTTCCGTTCAATGGTTCATCACTAGTCTATTCATTTGATGATGCGAATGCAAAAGAAACTCATACCACTCAGTATTTTGAAATGTTTGGCAATCGTGCAATTTATCATGAAGGATGGGTTGCAGCAACAAGACATTCCATTCCCTGGGTAATGGCTGAATTACCGAAACTTTCTGATGACGTGTGGGAATTATACAATGTTGATGAAGATTTTTCACAAGCAAATGATCTTGCATCCTCAGTTCCGGATAAACTTAAGGAACTTCAAAAAATATTTGAAGAAGAAGCCCTCAAAAATCATGTCTTTCCTATCGATGACCGAAGAGTAGAAAGATTCAATCCGACAATTGCCGGACGTCCAGACGTGATTGGAGACCGGAAAAGTCTTACTGTCTATGAAGGGATGACAGGTTTGATGGAGAATGTATTTATAAATACTAAAATGCATAGCTACACAATCACTGCAGATATAGTTGTTCCGGCAAATGTTAACGGAGTAATCCTTGCTCAGGCAGGAAGATTTGGCGGCTGGGCATTATATACAAAAAACGGAAAAGTACATCATGAATATAATTTCTTCGGGCTTGAACGTACAAATGTTTCCTCAAATTCTGCACTTACTCCTGGTAAACACATTGTAAAGTACGAATTCAACATAAATGAAATGAAGCCAGGTTCCGGTGGAAGCTGTGTACTATACATTGATGATAAAAAAGTTGCCGAAGGAGTGATTCCAAAAACTCAGCCATTCGTTTTCTCAGCAGATGAAGGTACTGATGTTGGAATGGATGGCGAAACTGCCGTATCTAATGATTATAAAGAAGGTGATAATAATTTTACAGGCAAGATCAATAAAGTTGTTATTGATATAACGACAAAAACAATTTGATCAAACTATTATTAATTTTGGAATTTAAAGCCAGGTTAGTAACACGATTGGCGTCATTATAATATAGGACTAAGTACCTATTTCAGCCAATATTGGCGTATGTTAATTTATTATAAATAAAATCAACATTTTTTATGTTTTATCACTCTAACATTGATGAATTCTGCAAAATAATTTTATAAGAGTAAATAACAAATTAATCGAAAGGTAAACAATATGAGAAAATCAACATTAAGCTTAATTATACTTATCGCAGCAACGATTGTATTATTACAATCCTGTTATCCGGGCGAGGAATTAACTTACAGTGATACTGATATCGTAGCAACTTTTTATGATAAAGAAGCAAACTTTGCTACTAAAACAACTTATGCTATGCCGGACACTATTTACAGGCTGGACGAGAATGGCGATCCAATTGTGGATCCCGGAACAAATGATCAAGCTACCATCAATAAAATAAAGGAAGAGCTTGAAGATTACGGATTTACAGAAGCGGCAACTGCTGCAGATGCAGATGTTCTTGTTATTTCTGTCGTTACCACAACAAGCTGGGTTTCGGGAGGATGTTATTATGATTGGTGGTATGGATGGTGGTATCCTTATTATGGCTGGTGTTATCCGGTTTACTACACTTACGATACAGGAACTTTACTCGTAGCAATGCTGGATAATGATGCGACTGAAGCAAGAACTGGGCTTTGGGTTGCAGCGATGAATGGATTACTTGGTGACAATAATGCGGGAACTTTAGATCGGATAAAGGACGGCATTGAACAAGCTTTCTCACAGTCACCATATCTTGGTGAAGGTAAGTAACCTGAAGAAATTCGTTTAAATCATTAATCAAAATTTGAAGTTAAAAATTTATAAGGATATCAAGATGAATATTTATCAAATAAAAATCTGGCAGATACTTGCCGTATTTGCTTTTACAACTTTACTGTTCAGCAGCAGCTTTGCGCAAAAAGAACAGTGGTATGGCGCTCTTACTTATTCTGTTTCAATACCATCCGGCGATACAAAAGATATTATTGACGAAGTTGGCTGGTGGGGAATGGAATTAGATTATCGGTATATGATTCAAAAGAATTTATCTGTTGGATTGTACTTTGGCTGGAACACAATGTATCAGAGAGTAACAGGATTAACTGAACTCAACACCGATCCACCGGGCGCTATTTATGGAACTCAGGATAATACAATTAATTCATTCCCGATAATGGCGAGTGTTCACTACTACTTCGGTGAAAGAAAACAATTAAGACCATACATCGGATTGAATGCTGGTGGATCAATTATGCTTCAGGAGAAAGCTGTTGGTATTTTCTTATGGAATAATGACCAATGGCAATGGGGTATTGCACCGGAAGCCGGGGTTGCAATTCCAGTTGAAAGAGATTTTGGAGTATTGATCAATGGAAAGTATAATATGTATTTCTCAGGTGAAGATGCGATCGGAAACGATATAAATAATTCATACTGGGCTATTAACGTTGGCTTTATTTGGGAACCATAGCAGATTCAGAAAATTTAATTCAGAAAAAGGAAGATTCAGAATGAAAAAATTATTTTTAGCTGCATTCTTATTATCATTCACTGGTGTATTTGCTCAGAATATGGATAATTACATTGAGCTTTTCAAATCTGATATAAAGACTGAAAGAAAAGCTATGATCACAGAAGTTATGAAATTTGATGAGAAACAAGCAGAAATTTTCTGGCCGATTTACAATGAATTTGAATATAAACTGGATAAGTTATCATCTACTCGTGTAGCAAACATTAAAGATTTTGCTGCAAATTATGATGTTCTATCCGATGAAAAAGCAAAACAGCTTATTGAAAATGCTTTTGATTTTCAGGAAGAACGTCTTGATTTGAATGAAGATTATTATGAAAAATTTTCTAAGGCTTTAGGCCCTATTGTCGCAGCTAAGTATATGCAGCTTGAATATGAGATCCAGTTGCTGATTGATCTCAGTATTAACTCAAATCTGCCTTTAGCTAAAAAGCCTGGAGGAAAGTAAAACAGAAAAAACTTATCGCCGGTTGAGATTATTCCTCAGCCGGTTTTTTTTAGAAATTTATTTACAATATTCGCATAAATTTAAGTTGTGTAATAATAAAAATCAGGCAACTAAATGAAAATTATTCTACTGTCGTTAATCAGTGTATTACTGGTTTATAATTTCACACCGATGGTATCTGCTCAACAGTTAAACTTTGATGAAAATACTTTCTTCTATCCCCACAAATATTATCAGGGGCAAATTATCAGTTCATTAGGTATTGCTTTAGCAAAATTACCTGAAGATGTAGTAGAAACTGATGATGTATTCAGAGCTCCGTTATTTTCCTATCGGATGAAATACGGTTTACCTTCTAATTTTTTAGCTGAGGGAAGTATAGAAACCAACATCGTTACTTTTAATTTTATGTTAGGTCCTAAATGGAATTTTGCGCTTGACAGGTTCGCATTTTCAGCAGGTACTGATTTATCATTCTACATAGGAAAACTTGAACAATTTGGTTTTGACACCAAGTTTAACGGATGGGCATTGTATCCAAACATCACTGCCGGTTATAGATTGAATAAATTCACTGTTTCTGTCAAATCAGAATTGGTATTCAATCTTGCTGAACAATCAAAAAATGGTGAATCAGAAATCGAAAACGATCTGGATTTTTTCAATGGATGGACAATCGGCGTTTACATCGAACAACCTTTCTGGGGAGATAACTATGTAGTTCTGGGTATAAGATCAACATTCCTGAAATTCTATTACCCGATGTGGGCAGCTTTCTCCACTTTCGATAGACAATTCTATATCCCGGAAGCAACTTTCACTTTTATCTTTTAACAAGAATGATTATGACAAAAGTAAAAATACTCCTTGCAAGCCTGCTTCTTTTTTACTCCTGTAATAACGAAGTTGAAGTAATTACACCGGTTGTTGATCCGAGTAATTTTCTTGATCAAACTTATCCGTTGCCAGACAATGTCAAACCGACTATGGAAGGCGTATATGAGGTTAGCAAAGGAACTAACCTGCTTGGTGATCAGGTTGTGGTGAAATGGAACAGAGACAGATTATCAATTTTTGCCGGAAAAAACGGTGGATACCTGGTGCTTGAAAGTGGATATCTCGACTCAGTTTTATTCTTTATTGGCTACTGGCGATATTCAACTAATACAGAAACAGGCGCTGCAAGTTTTTATATTCCTGCAAACGAAGGAGGAAGTGAAATTCTTTCAGGTGATACATCTTTTTCTACCATCAGATTCGTTGGTGAATATGGCATAGGAAACGAGCTGGCATCTACTCCACTCATTCTTAAATTCAAAAGACCTTTCAGTCAGGAAGTAAAACAAAATGACTTTGATATTTTAGCTCACCGGGGCGGTGGACGAAATTCTGATTATCTCGGAGTTTCTGAAAATTCGGTTGAGATGCTCGAAATAGCCGAAAGGTTTGGAACTAATGGAGTGGAGATTGATGCCCGTCTTACAAAGGATGGTATCCCATTTATTTATCATGATAAAGATATTAATCTTCGACTATGCCAGAAAAGTTTAATTTGGGGAAACATCGAAGATTTCACATGGGCTCAATTAAGAACTCTTGTTACATTACGAAATGGTGAAAAGATACCTTCGTTACGCGAGGCGCTGGAATATGTTTTAGAAGAGACAAATATTAAAGTTGTCTGGTTGGATACAAAAGATGTAGATGTAGTTCCTGCTTCTATTGCATTGTTGACAGAGATAAATGAGCGCGCAATTTTAATGGATAGAGATTTGAAAATTTATCTGGGTATTCCTGCAGATGATATTTTTGAAAAATTCCTTCAACAACCTGATTATCAGAATGTACCATCGCTTTGTGAATTATCAATAGATCAGGTAAGAGAAGCTAACTCACTGATTTGGGCACCAAGATGGACTCAGGGAATTCAGTCTGCAAATGTTCAGCAAATGCAATCTGAAGGAAGAAAAGTATTTACCTGGACTCTGGATGACGAAAACTATATTGAACAATTCATTAATGAAGGTCAGTTTGATGGCATTCTCACAAACTATCCCACTATAGTTTCGTATTATTACTATATTAAACAGTAGAGAACACTTTATGTATCTAAAAATATTAATTGCACTTGCTTTAATGACTTCTGCAGTATTACCTCAAGTCAACGATACTACCTATTCCCTTTCTACTGAAATCGGACTTGGTTATTCAAGATACTTCACAACGATGGATTACAATGACTTGAATAAGAACGGCTTCTCTGGAACTGTAAGAGTAATGTGGAATCCGGAACATTTGCTTAGTATCGGGCTGGAAACCGGTTATCAATATTTGTATTCAATCGATGTGAGTGACTACGATACAGAGTTTGGAACTACAGATTTATCTGCTTCGATGTATACTATTCCTGTGTTCATTGTTTTCTCAATGAAGGTTTTACCAAATTTTAGTATAAGTGCTGGCTCAGGAATGTATTTACTCTATAATTCGGGTGAAGCTTTCGGAGATAATCTTAGCAGCAATCAGATTAGTATTGGTGCTCATACAGGAATCTCTTACACATACCCAATCAATGAATCAATGGCTGTAGGTGGAGAATTACTTTATTCTTATTTTTCTAAATTACAAGATCAGACAGTTGCTATACAATTTTTATTTATTTACGATTTTTTGAAATGGTAAAAACACAAATAACAAAACATAAATGGAGTTCAAAAATGAATTTAACTAAAATATTTTTTATCAGCTTATGCACAACAGCATTATTTTTTCTAATAAGTTGTTCATCAATATCAGTTCATCAGGACTATGATCCAGAGTATGATTTTTCAAAACTGAAAACTTATGGATTTATTCCTCTTTCAACTGAGTCAGGCATTGATCAGCTAAGTGCAGATAAATTAGATGCTGCAATAAAGAATGAATTAAATGCAAAAGGATATTCACCTTCTGACAAGAGTGATTTTGGAATTGCACTAATGTTCAGTTCCAAGACAAAAACTAATATTCAGTCTTATGGATACGGTTATGGTTATGGTTATTGGGGCAGACCAGGAATGTACGGAACCGGAGGAGTGGATGTAACTCAATATGATGAAGGCACACTTGTTATAGACATAATTGATATGACTGAACAAAAACTGGTTTGGAGAGGAATTGGTTCAGGTGCAATGGAACAATCACCAACTGTTGAAGAGAGAACTGAAAATATTAATAATGCTGTTAATCAGATACTTGCTCAATTTCCGCCAACCAAAGGTGAATAATAATCTTTAATATATTATTGAAGGAGAAAAAAGAAATGTTTAATTCATTCAGAATAATCGTATTTATTTATACATTTATTTTTTTACCACAATACTTTTGTCAATCAACCTCTGAGTATGTAAAAGCCGGATTTAACGACTATAAGAGTGGGAATTATAAATCTGCTATCGAAAAGTTTACTCAGGCACTTGCAACTGAATCTTCAGAAATTAATCGTGAAACTACTAAATCATCTGAAATAACTTACACTGATAAACAAGAAAAGTCAGATGTTGATGTGAGCAAAAGAACTCACACAAAAACAAGCAAACGAACTTATACCAATTCAACTGAAAAAGAATATGTTGATACTAAAATGAAAAGTTATGTTTCCAGTTCCCTTGAATATCAGGGTGATGAACCAGCTAAAATTTATCTTTACAGAGGCTGGACATTTTTTCAATCGGGTAATAAAGAAGCCGCATTAAACGATTTTGATAAAGCCGTAAGCCTTGATCCTAACCTTTCAGAGATATATTTCCGCAGGGCAATTTTGAGTTATGAAGTTGATCCGGATAAAGCTTGTCCAAATCTTCTAAAAGCAATTGAACAAGGTCATAAATCAGCTCAAGAATTATTTAATTTGATTTGTAAAGAAGAACAATAGCTGTTAAAATTTGATTAAAGTTTTGAAAATAATAAATAGAGACTTCTGAAAAATTATAATTTGTCCTATTGAACGACCTGCCTGCCGGCAAGGCAGGAGTGATTTATCTTGTTTTTAAATTAAAAAAAGTCCCTTTATCCGGCAGCCGTCGGATTCAGAGTGACACATCGATAATAATTCAGAAGTCTCAAATAATTATTCTTTGTGATTATTTTCAGAATACGTTTTCATTACTGTCATACAGAGAGAGCAACATTGGATGAAACTTTTCTACTATTTTAAATTATCCTTCCAATCACTCCTTTTTATTTTCTATATATTGTCATGCAATATAATGGCACAAAACAGAGAATATATTTATTCCGCGAAAGGACAGGAAGAATTTCATCAATCATTTTATATGGCTAAGTACAGATTAAATAATCAAGTGAATTCCAACCAAAGGAATAACCTGATATTTAAGAACGGATATAATAACAAATGGGGTTCAGTAAACATTCCCGCCGGATTATTGAATGATGACTTCAAACCTTGGGAATCAGAAAAACATTTTTTGGTTGGAGTCGGAGAAATTGCAATTCTTGAATTTATTCCATGGGCGCTTGCTAAATGGATAAGACATTGGGAAGATCCTGCTGATAACTGGGCAAATGTATCTTCCAAAACCTGGTGGAGTAATCTTCAAAATGGATTTGAGTATGATGGCGATAATTTTCTTACAAATAATTTTTCACACCCGTACCACGGTGCTTTATTTTTTAACGCAGGAAGAACAAATGGTTATAATTTCTGGGAATCATCTGCTTTTTCGCTAACTGGAAGTGCTATATGGGAATTTTTTGGTGAGACTTTTCGTCCATCATTTAACGACTGGATTTACACGGGTGTTGGTGGTGCTAATCTTGGTGAAATATTATATCGGTTATCATCTATGGTTACTGATAACCGGGCAACAGGATCTGAAAGAGTCTGGTCTGAAATTTTTGGAACACTCCTTAATCCTGTGCGAGGATTTAACAGAGCAATTTCCGGCGAGATGGGACAAAATTTTGACAACCCTGAATGGAGCAAACCAAAAGATTTCTTAATTACTTTTGACGGTGGTTCAAGATCCATTGACAAGGATGGTGACAAACATTATGTATCCAAAGAAGTTGAGGGGTTATTCACTTTAAACCTCGCTTACGGTAATCGTTTTAAAGTAAAGCAGCCATTTGATTTTTTCGGTTTTGAATTTGCAATTGCTTCCAACCAACCTCACTTTACTACGATGAACAGTACAGGATTTCTTTTTGGATGGGAGGTGGAAAAAAATAAACATCGATTTGATGTAAGTCTCGACTTCAATTTTAATGACCTTATTAAAGAAGAATATTCAGAGACTGATACGGTTTACAAGGGATTTTTATTCGGTGCAACACAATTATTCCCTCACCTTTCTTCTCTTTTCCCTATTGGAGAAAAAACTAATTTGATAACCCGTGTCGGAATAAACGGAATGATGATGGCTGCAACTCCAAACGACTACTATGTAGATGTTGAAGGAAGGACAAATGATTTTGGTCCTGGTGTAGGACTCAGAGTTTACACCGCAATTCAAAACGGAATCTGGAATTATGTCAGCCTGATGTACTACGGTGCCTGGCTTTGGACTCAATCACAACCTGATAATTCCAAACATCACATTCACTTTCTGATTTTGGATGCACAATATCCGATTACAAAGTACTTCTCCATTGGATTTAGTACCCGGTATTTATTGGAGAGCAAGTTATTACGATGCTTATGAAGATATTATAAATGGCATTGAATACAGAAGAGAAGCCAGCGATGTTTTTAAAACTCATCCGGTTGGAAGAATATTTTTCAGAACAGCTATTCTCGATTTATAATTAAATGAAATCAAACGAAATTTCTTTTAGGGAAACTGAATATGAATAAAATAATTTTTACGATAATAATTTTGATTTCAGCCGGCTCGGTGTTTTATGGTTCAGCACAATCAGATAGTTACATTAAAAACAGAATTTTTATTGAAGGATTATACATAAGAAACCTTGGAGATTTTTCCAGCGTCTGGTCAAATGCTTCAGGTGGATATGTTGGATACGGAATTGCTTTTCCTGACCATAATTATCTTATGATGCGTGCTGGTCTGATCAGCAATAAACTTAAAGATGAATTCAACTCTCAGGGGAATTCGGTTTATGACGATGCATATTTAACTATGGTTCCGGTTGAAATCGGCGGACGCTATTATTTTATAAACAATATGATTATGCCATTCGCTCAGTTTATGACTGGATTAAATTTAGTCTTTGGCAATGAAGATCTTGTTGGTGAAAATGATCAAAAAAATCTTGTTAAATTTGCCTGGCAGGTTGGTTTAGGTTTTACAATCAATATTATCAATAACATTAGTGTGGATGCAGGTGTGAATTATCAGTCAAATTTTTATGACGATGATGCTATGAATACCGGTTTTGAATATAATTTTGGGATTGGTTACGCACTAAGCAATTAACTAATAAAAATATTTTTAAGTTTGAATAATACAACGAATACTTCATCCAAAACATTTCAACTGATGGTTATCATTGCCAGCTTTGTGATAGTTGTAGCAGGAATGAAAGCGGCTGAATCCATCGTTGTTCCATTTTTACTTTCATTGTTTATTTCCATAATTGCACTCCCTCCTTATCTCTGGTTGCAGCAGAAAAGAATACCAAAAGCATTCGCTCTTGTACTGATTATACTGGTATTCCTGTTGTTCATCTTTTTAATCGGGTTACTTATCGGTACATCAATTAATGATTTTTCTGTAAAACTGCCGTTCTATGAACAAAAACTTCAAAGTCAGACTCAGGATTTAATTATTTGGTTAAAGGAGAAAAAATTTATCGAGTCTGATTTTCAAATCGCATCTCAGTTCAATCCCGGTGTAATCTTGCAGATTACAGGAGATGTGTTTAACCAGATAAGTAATCTTTTCGCTAACGGTTTTCTGATTTTACTCACAATAATATTTATTCTGCTTGAAGAAGCAAGTTTACCAGTAAAATTGAAATTGATGTTTTCAAATCCTGAGGAATCAATAAGTAGAATTCAAACCGTAACAAGAAACATAAATAAATATATTACATTGAAAACTATAATGAACTTATGTAATGCTATTCTTGTTACAATATTTCTTTTTTTTATGGATGTTGACTATTATTTGCTCTGGGGTTTATTAGCTTTACTACTCAATTACATCCCTACTATCGGCTCATTCTTCGCATTATTACCGCCGGCTTTATTAGCGCTTGTTCAGTTCGGATTTATTGAAGCAATTGTGGTTGTAATTGGTTTCGTTTTTATTAACACACTTATCGGAAATATTATCGAACCGAGATTTATGGGAAAAGGTTTGGGACTTTCTACTCTTGTAGTATTTCTTTCACTTATATTCTGGGGATGGGTACTCGGTCCGATAGGAATGCTGCTTTCTGTCCCACTAACTATTACAATCAAAATTGCACTCGATAGTTCTGATGAAACGCGGTGGCTGGCAATACTTCTTGGCAACGAAAATGCCGGACAGAATTTAAGATAGTCTATGTCCCTGCTTTCAAATAAAAATTCTAATCTGAGTTTAAGTTTACTCATCTTTCTGTTGTTTAGTATTCAATTATTTGCTCAGAAAACTGACATTGTTACTTTACTTAATGGTGATAAGATAACTGGTGAAGTAAAATATTTAAGAGTTGGTATTCTGACATTTAAAACAGATAATATGGAAACTGTTAGTATCCAATGGAATAAAATTCAAAGCATCGAAACTCAGAATTATTTTGAAATAGAAGTTGCTGATGGCAGAGTTTTTTTTGGATCAATCGCTCCTTCCGATAATGAAGGAATGATGATTGTAAAAGGAGTTACTCTTGATCATAACTTATTTATGAAATACATAGTACGGATAAACAGGATAAAAGAATCCTTCTGGGATATACTTGATGGCTATGTTAAATTTGGTTTCAGTTTTACAAAAGCAAGCCAGATCGGACAGATAAGTTTTGGTGGTAATGCAAAATACCGGACAAAAATAAATGTGTCAGAATTATCACTAAACTCAGTCATCACAACAACTGAAAAAGAGGCAACTTCGAGTAAGAATGATTTATCATTTTCATATCAACATAACCTTGAGCACGAATGGTTTGCCGGAGGGATTGCATCACTCCAGGAAAATAGTGAACTTGGAATAAAGCTGCGAACATCATTAGGCGGTGGAATAGGAAATAATTTTATCCAATCTCAAAATCAATGGCTCTACACACTGGCGGGTTTATCCGTTAACAGAGAAGTAAAAACTGATAACACTGAAGCTAAATTTAATGTTGAAGGTTTAATCAACGTGCAGTATCAGCTATTTAAATATGATCATCCTAAGGCAAATTTTTTAACTTATATTTACGTATTTCCAAGTCTTAATGATTTTGGCAGATACAGATTTAATTACAATGCACAATTAAGCTGGGAAATTTTTATTGATTTTTATTGGGATCTAACCTTCTATTTTGAATATGATAATGAGCCTCAATCCGAAAATTCTTCGCAATCAGATTACAGGATTGATACTTCAATTAAATTTGAATTCTAAGGAGTAAAGCTATGAGATTGTTTCTGAATTCTGTTTGCATAATCATTTTCTTTTTTATCACTCTTTCTTATAAACTTCCGGCTCAGGAAAATAATTATTGGAATATCCAATACGGAACAAGATCAACATTGCTTGGTGGATCAGTTATAGGCAGCGTTTCTGATTTAAGCGCTACTTTTTATAACCCGGGGGCGATTGCTCTATTTCCGGACGTTAAATTCATCTTAAGTGCTCAGGTATATCAACTTGATAATTATACTGTAAAGGATGGTGCGGCAGAAGGAAGAGATCTTGATTATTCTTCCATAGTCCCATCTCCAAATTTTGTAGCGTTTGATTTTGATTTTGATTTTTTGGGTGACGACAGGTTAGCTTTGTCAATCCTGACAAGACAAAATGCCAATGTGGAATTCTCAACCAGAATTATTGATTCTTTAGAAATAATTGAATCTTCGCCCGGTAAAGAAAGTTTTGCAGGAGGTATTAATCTTGAAAAGAAATTTAGTGATGTTTGGGGAGGAATAACTTATTCATCAAAGCTCTCTGAAAAGATTGGAATCGGAATAACAGGATATATTTCTTATAGGAGTTATTCAGCTTCAACTTTAACAATTCTACAGGCTCTCAAATCGGATGGAGATATTGCATCCTATTCTGATATTTCTAACTACCAATTCAGTAATTGCAGAGCTCTGGCTAAAGCCGGAATTGGTTTTAACTTTAATCCGTTAACTTTCGGCTTAACGTTTACTACCCCAAGTATAAATATTTTTGGCAGCGGATCGGTCGGTACACATTTATTTGCTTCAGGATTTGATACCGCAAGATTCGAAAGTAATTACCAGGATGATGTCAAATCAAAATTTAATTCTTCGTGGGCAGTTGGGGCTGGTGGAGCCTATAGATTAAATAAATTCAAAATCCATTTGAGTGCAGAATGGTATAATGCAATTGATAAATATAATGTGATGGACACAAAGCCATTTATTGCACAAAGTTCAGGAGCAGAAATTTCTAATGATTTATCTCATGAAGCTAAAAGTGTAATTAATTATGGAATTGGTCTGGATTATTTTGCAAATGATAATCTGATTTTTTCTTTTAGTTTTACAGGCGACAACTCAGCTTTCGTGGAAGGAACAATAACCAATTTAGCACCTTACAATTCCTGGGATTTAATACATCTCGCGGCAGGTTCTTCATTCAAACTCTGGAAGTCAGATATTACAGTTGGAATCGTTTATTCATTTGGTTCGCAAGTCCTTGAAAATAAAATCAATATTCTTCCTGATGAAGAAGGTATGATTGAACGTGATTCAGAACTTAAGTACACCCAGATTAAAGCTCTTTTAGGTTTTGAATTTTAATCTGTTTTACAATGTTTTTTGCATATTTTTTTACCATTGAAATCATGAATTCTTTTAGATTTATCTTAATCAGGTTTACAATCAATTATTCTGACAATGAACTTGAATTAATAATTAAAAAATAACTTTAATAATCTATTTACATGCTTAGAACTAATTTATTAATAACAACTACAATATTACTTTTCATTTCCTGTTCACCAGAATTACCGGTAGTACCTCCGATCAATACTACTCCAACTAATGAATTTCATCCCGGAAAATTTGTCTGGTGGGATTTAATGACGTACGATATTCCTTCAGTTAAAATATTTTATTCCGAATTATTCGGCTGGACTTACCTTGACGTCGGAGAATCCGATAATGATTATACTGTTGTACTTCAGGATGGAAAACCAATAGCTGGTATGTTTAAGTTAAGAGATGTTGATCCGAAACAAGGTTTCTCTCAGTGGATAAGTTATTTATCTGTTGCAGATATGAATCAATCTATAAATTACGTAAAAGCCAACGGAGGAAAAATTTATAGGGAACCCTTTGAATTACCAAATCGTGGAGCGATAGCTTTTATCTTTGATTCACAACAAGCGATAATTGCATTAGTTAAATCAAGTAGTGGTGATCCTGTTGATCAGGATCCGGTTTACAATCGATGGTTCTGGACGGAGCTATGGACCAATGATGTTGACAACTCAATAAAATTTTATAAGGAATTATGCAGATATAATAATCGGATATTCGATACACGCGCAGATAATAAATACTACGTGCTTGAAAACGAAAACAGACCTCGTGCAGGTATTGTTAAAATTCCATTTGAAAATGTTAAGCCCCACTGGATGCCATACATAGCAGTAAAAGATCCATCTGAAATCGTAAAAAAAGTTGAGCAGCTCGGTGGAACTGTTTATCTTAGTACAGAAGGCATCGCAGGAAATAATGCTGCAATAATTGCTGATCCATCCGGTGCAGTTTTCACAGTTCAAAAATGGCCTTTGGAAAAAGGTGAATTTAATGAGGTGAAGGAATGAAAAATAAAATTAAATTACTCATCATCAGTATTATTTTATTGACCTTGCTGGTATTGTCGGGATGCGGTACCGGACAGGTTAGTGTTGGAATTGGTGTTTATGTCCCGGGTGCTTGGGGTGGTCCATACAGTCCGGGCTATTATCCACCTGTTGGTGTTGGTTATCCACTTTATTAAATATAAAAATTAAATAAATATTTCATTATAAAACTGATCGGAAATTTTAAATGTATAAATCTTTACTTACTCTACTATTTTTCCTGACAATTCTGTTGATGACTTTTGTTTCTTGTTCATCTACAAAAACTCAAATAATTGGTGAATGGCAGGATGATTCATTTCAAAAAGGTAATATTGATAAAGTTCTTGTGCTTGGAATTGTTAATAAAGATAAACCTCTTCTTAGAAGAAATTTTGAAGATGGGATGGCAAAAGCTTTTAATGATCATGGTATTACTGCGATTGTTTCAATGGATCACATGCCTTATGACGTAGCAATCGACTCAACAACTTTCGAAAAATATTTTAAAGAGCTTGATATTGATGCTGTTGTTGTTTCCAGACTTGTTGGTATGGATGCATCACGTGATTACACAGCCGGTTACTTATATACCATTCCATTTAGTTCATACTACGGTTTTTATGGTTATTATTATTCCGGATTAGAATATGCAAACAGTTCTGGTTATTTATCGCAGAACGTAGTTGTCGTTCTCGAAACAAATGTCTATGAAACTGCTGACAAAAAATTAATCTGGAGTGGTGTATCCGAAACTGTAGATCCTGATAAAGCATCTGATGTAATAAATTCGTTTTCTGATGAACTTGTAACAAAACTTCAAAGTGAAGGTTACCTTAAATAATGTTTGTTAAATTTTATAGAACTCGCGGTTCAATTCCTGTCTGCCATCCGGATTTTCAGGAGTTTGGTGGAAACACTACCTGCATCCAAATAAAGGAAAAGGAATCAAAAAATATTGCTGTTCTAGATGCAGGAACCGGAATCAGAGAATTAGGGAAAGAATTTCTAAAGAGTGGGCATAAACAGGACGAGATCTTTATAGCTTTCTCTCATTTTCATTGGGATCATATTCAAGGTTTCCCGTTCTTTGCACCTGCATTTAATAAAAAACAAAAAATAAATATACTCGCTATGGGTTGGGGAAAACAGATAACCTGCCTTAAAGATATTTTCAAAACTCAGATGCAAAAAGAGTTTTTCCCGATTCAACTTGAAAAGATGGGCGCTCGTTTCAGATTTATGCTTCTGGAAAAAACAACAAAAGTTTTTAAAACTCAAACAAAAAAACCAAAATCTGTAAACGTAAAGTCTTATAAACACAGACATCCGGGTGGTGCTTACAGCTACCGAATTGAATTAGACGAAAAGGTATTAGTTTTTTGTACTGATATTGAATATGGTTCTTCTATTGATGAAAAGATAATAAAGTTTTCTGCGGATGCTGATCTTTTGATACACGATGCTCAATTCACTAATGAAGAACTTAAAAACAGAAAAGGCTGGGGTCATAGCAGTTTCGACCAGGCAATTGAAGTTGCTGAGAGAGCAAATGTAAAATTGTTGGCTCTCACACATCATGATCCTGATCATGATGATATATTTCTAAAAAAGATGGAACGAAAATGTCAATCGAGGTTTAAAAATTGTTTTCTCGCAAGAGAAAAAATGGAAATTGAATTGTGAACTATTAATTCATTTAAACAACAGGAGAAAAAATGAAAAAATATTTGCTGTCTATTATGTGTATCATGGGTCTGACTTTTAATTGCTATGCACAGGCTGGATACGGAACAGAACTGACCGGAAATTTATTAATTCCATTAGGAAAATATGCCGATGATTATAGCCCCGGTTTCGGTGCATTAGTAGGTTTCTATTATGATATTGAAGAAAATTTCCGATTGGCGTTTGTTACCGGCTATTTAAGATCAAGCATTAATGAAAGCAAATTCAATGGTGATTTTACAAGTGGCGGTCAACAAGGAACTATTGATGTATCTGGTGGTGTTTCAACTATTCCGGCATTACTTAGTTTACGTCTCATCTCCCCCGGACCAGGAATGAGAATGTATGCATTAGTTGAGTTAGGACTTTATACATATAAAACTGATATCAGCGGAACTTATACATTAGGTGGTGTTTCAACACCGGTGGATGAATCAGAATACAGATTTGAAGGAGGATTTGCTGCTGGTGGCGGCGTTTTATTTCCTTTGAATGAAGAACTTTCAATAGATGCCAATCTCAGATACCACTGGATTAACGACTCAGAATATTCTGATGTTCCTACAACTGATGGAACTTATCTGGGAAGCAGTAAGATTTTCTCGATAGGGCTTGGTGTTAACTGGTTTTTCCCAATGAAGAAACCTTAAGTAAACTTAGTAAGTCTAAATAAATAAAATTTAAAACAATATATGGAATCTCAATGATAAAGTATTTTTTAATTCCTGCATTATTATTTGGTGCAATTGCCTGTTCATCTGTTTCAACTACAAGCGACTACAATCCTGATGCGGATTTTACCTCATATAAATCATTCTGTATTTATGATGGCGTTATAAAAGATAGCGAACTTGAGTCAAGACCACTTGCAAAGAAAAGAATTTTTGAAGCCATCACAAATGAAATGCAGAAAAAAGGATTAACTCTGTCAGATTCGACAAATGCATCATTACTAATTTATGTCCACGCCGGTACTACTGAAAAAATGAACGTCACGGATTACGGTTATGGATATGGTGGATGGTGGGGACCTTATCCTTATGGAAAAAATATAGACGTTTCATATTATACTCAAGGTTCATTGATGATAGATTTTGTAGATAATTCTAAAGATGAACTTGTTTGGGCTGGAATTGGTACTGCTGCATTGCAGGATCAGGGAACGCCTGAAGAACGGCAAGCATTTATTGATGAAGCGGTTGCAAAAATTTTAAGTCAATACCCACCGGAAAAAGAATAAACTTTCTATCAGAAATTATCCAGGGCTGTCGAATCTGCCAGACAGCCCATTTTTCCCATTAAATTATTTTCCTTAAAAAATTAATCTTACAAAGATGCCAACGATTTATCTTACAATTAATTATCATAATTGTTATCTTTGAAAAAGAATTAAGAACAGGAAATTTATAATGCTCATTCACACAAAATTGTTCAGTTTTATCTTACTCTCAACATACATTCTTGCTCAAAATTCAGAAAAGCAGACTTCATTGTTAATCGGTGAAAATTTTAGAATTTTTCCAGGCAATGCATCCCAGACCGAAGTCTTTTCGATAAACCATCCTTATAATCCGGATATAATTTTCGTATCGGCAAACACTATAGTTTTCAGCCCGTTTTTTATTAGTGAAGGGATTTATGTTACTTCTAATGGTGGAAATAACTGGTATGGTTCTGATACTTGCAAAGGCACACCCATTCAATTGCATGGCGGCGATCCTGGAATTACTATAAATAAAAACGGCACTTTTATTTTAACCAGACGCGGGTTTTCTCCCGGATTATATTCACATTACTCTACTGATAATGGAATAACTTGGTCTAATCAGAAAACGATTACAAACGACGATCTTGAAAGGGCCTCAATGACATCTGATGTTCATCCATCAAGTTCATATTACGGAAGAAGCTATGCTGCCTGGGTCAAATTTGCTCCTCCATTTCCAATTAATTTTGCGTACACTGACAATGGAGGTTTAACATGGTCAACTCCGGTTGCTATTAACAATCCTATTCAACGAAGTGCCGGAGGTGATATGGCGATGGGTCCAAACGGCAAAGTTTTGGTTTGCTGGGCTGGTGTTACTTCTGTTTCTCCCTTTACTGAAGACTTTGTTGGATTTGCTTACTCAACGAATGGCGGAACTAACTGGCAGCGTACAGAGAATGCATTTGATATAAATGGAATCAACGGATTGTTCCCACAAAAAGGAAATATCAGAGTAAACGGTTTACCTGATATTGCAGTGGATACAACTGGTGGTTCACGAAATGGCTGGATATACATAATTACAACTCAACGAAATCTGGCGCCTGCAGGTAGTGATCCGGATGTTATACTTAATCGTTCAACCGATGGAGGACAAACCTGGTCAGCCGGAATCAGAGTTAATCAGGACCCGATTAATAACGGAAAGATTCAATACTTCCCTGCTATTCACGTTGATAAGACAGGTGGATTGAATATAATTTTTTATGATGACCGGAATACAACTCCGGATTCAACAGGAGTATTTTTAGCCCGATCTGAAGATGGTGGAAATACATGGAAAGAATTTGAAATAAGTGATAAGAATTTTAAACCAATACCAATTGGAGGTTTGGGGCAAGGTTATCAGGGCGATAATATTTCAATCACTTCTGCAAATAACAAACTTTGGCCATTCTGGATGGATAACAGAACTGGTGTTTATCAGATTTGGACAGTGCCAATTGATATTTCATTGGTTAATGTTGAGCCATCTTCGGAAGCGATTTCTGAATTTCAACTAGAACAAAATTACCCTAATCCTTTTAATCCAAATACAAAAATAAGATTTCGGATTTCGGATTTCGGATTTGTATCTTTAAAAATATTTGACGTTTTAGGAAATGAAATTGCGACGTTAATAAATGAAGAAAAACCGATGGGTAATTATGAAGTCGAATTTATTACAAATGATAAATCTAGTGGGATTTATTTCTATCAATTAACTGCAGGTTCGTTTACAGATACAAAGAAGATGATATTACTGAGATAAATATTAATTACAACTGAAAATTATTTTAGCAGCATCATTTTTTTTGTTATCACATTACCATTCACACTTAGCTGGATAAAGTATATACCGCTCGCTACATTGATTGCATTCCATTCAATTTCATAACTTCCGCTTTCCTTGTAATCATTTATCAATGTTTGAATTTGACCACCGAGAGTATTAAATATTTTGATTGTTGCATATCCGGGCTCATTCAAATTATACCTGATTGTTGTGGCTGGATTGAATGGGTTAGGATAATTCTGAAATAAAGTAAAATCCTGAACTACATCTGATATCTGATTAACATTATTTGGCTTTTGATACTTGTATTTAAGTATCACTCCTTCTTCACCAACTGCAAATCCGGTAAGTGAGTCAGTAAAGATAATGTCATACAATCTTGAACTATCAGGTGTTGTATAACTTGTCCATGTTTGACCATAATCGAAAGTTGTAACAAAATTTTCGGAGGTAGGTACAACAGCCCATCCTTCATTTTCAGTTCTAAATGAAACGGCATGAGCTTGACCAAATACTCCAATTTCAAAGTAGTTCCACGAATTTCCTGCATCTGTCGAATGTAAGATACCGACACCAAATAAATCAGGATCCCCACCTACACCCATAACGTGAGTTGAGTCGAAGAAATGAATATCATAAACCTGATCAGCTGGTGCAAAAGCAGTATCAATCGCAGTCCAGTTTCCTCCTGCATTCGTGGTTCGCCAGATTACTCCGGCAATATCAAATCTTCCGCCACAAGCATACCCATAAATATCATTGTAAAATTTGAAATCAATGACAGGAAAGAATGCAAACGTACTCGTATCGATTTTTGCAGGCTCCCAGTTAATTCCTCCGTCAGTTGTTTGAAGGAATTTAGTTGGCTCACCACCGGCAAAACCTTTTAACGTATCAATAAAATAAATTCCCCTGAGAAAAACATTCTCTTCTCTGTACTGACTGACACTCCAGGTCTGACCACCATCGGTAGTTGTTAAAATCTCCGTTCCATAAAATGTACTATTTTTATCTAACACATCAGCCCACGCTAATGCCCAGGCTCTGTTGTTATCAAGAAAAAACAAACGCATTATTTTATTGTTTGTATTAGTCTGCTGTTGAACCCAATTTGTTCCACCATCACTTGTGTAAAAGATTGCACCAGAATCCCCACCAACCCAGCCATGAAGGCTGTCAGCAAAGTGAAGTGTTCTTAAAAAATTATCTGTGGGACTGTCTATGCGTTCCCAAAAGTTTTGACCAAATATTGGTTTACTTAAAAGTATTAAAAGGTTTAAAATGAAGATTTTTAGAAGATTCATTTCCGGATAAATGTATTTATTACTGGTAAAAAGATAATAAATATTTCAGTAAAACAATTCATATTTTTTTTACCGATCAGAAGTTAAGCTACAATTAGAGACTTCTGAATTATTATTTATGCATCACTCTGAATCCGGCAGCTGCCGAATGAAGAGTCTCTTTGTAATTTAAAAAACAAGATATTTAACTCCTACCTTACCGGCAGGCAGGTCGTTCAATATGACAAATTGGAATTTTTCAAAAGTCTCAATTAAATAATATATCCTCATTCTTAGGTATATTTGAAGCATATATTAACAATTTTTAGGAAACAAAATGAAATTAATGCTAATCATTATCTTTGCATCAGTAGTTATATTCTCCGGATGTGAAAGTAATGAAAAACCGGAATCAGGTGAACAGGAAGTTGTGAAAACAGAACCTCACATTGCTCAAGTAATAGACAAGATTCCGGCAAAAGGCTATACTTATCTTCAGGTTACTGAAAATAAAAATGATTTTTGGATCGCTGTACCAACAATGGAAGTAGAAGTAGGTGAAACTGTATATTTTTCCCGTTATATGGTTATGCAGGATTTTAAGAGTGATAACATTAATAAATCCTTTGATGAGATTTTATTTGTTGAAGATGCGCGTAAATCACCAACACCAGAAGAGATGAAAAATATCCACTCAGGTGCTGCTTCTATTGATAAGCAGTCTGTCAAAATTGAGCCTTTGAAAGATGGAAAAACTGTTCAACAAATATTCACTGATAAGTCAACGCTTGAAGGTCAGACAATAAAAGTTAAAGGCAAAGTGGTAAAGTTTAATAAACAGATAATGAAAAGAAATTGGATTCATCTTCAGGATGGAACAGGTACGGATACTGAATTTGATTTAGTTCTTACTTCGAATGATGATGTATCGGTTGGTGATATAATAATTGCAGAAGGTAAAGTAGCTGTAAATAAAGATTTTGGTGCTGGATATTACTTCCCTGTAATAATTGAGGATGCAAAAATCAGTAAAGAATAAATGACGGAATAATTTATTCTATAAGAGGACTTAGTTCTGTGCCGGGATTGAGTACAAACGCTATTGCGAATGCCAGCACAGAAATTATTAATCCGTACATAAAAATAGTGTAACAGATTCGCAGCTTCTTATATTTTTGTCCAAGCACTTGCCCGAGGTAATAGAAATCCATAATCATATTATCGTAAAGAAAACCTTTATCCTTCATCATCTCTTTCATACCCCAATTAAAATCTTTAAGTGACATATTATGGAAATTGCCAAAAAAGAGAAGATTAACTTTCTTCTCCTTAATATCTTCTTCAGTAAAAGTTCCGCGTGATACTTTCGGACGAGTTACCAGTATTGCAAATACAAGAGTTACAAGGCTGGTCAGCGTTAGTATTGCAGTTGGAATAATTAGCTGCGGGTTTGAATCAAGCTTTCGTATCATTATGCTGACAATAATCGTAAGGATTAATGTGTTTACACTAATCATAATGTTGGCTTTAGTATCTGCCATTGAACTAAAATCAACGTGAGTACGAACAGTATTACGGAACATCGTTTCAATCGAACGCCCGGCATCTTTATCTTTTTCTTTGTCCTTCTTCTTTTCTTTTTTTGATTCGTCAAAAACAGAATTCTTTTCTTCTTCCACTTTCTTATTAACCTTTTTTAATTTCTTTTCGAGTTTAATATAATTAATATTTTTTTGAGTTTGGAATCGGTCTTTTGCATAATCAGTATAAAATCTATGCTGATTAAAAAATTTAAGATTATTCTTTATCCAAACTTCATCTGGTATTTTACAACAATTTATCGATTCAATTTCATTCCTGAGGAGCTCAGCATTAAAATCAGATTTTTCCGTACCAAGATGATGAAGGTCTGCATCGCAAATAATATCTTCAAGAATATTTTTTGGATTTCTGGGTAATCTCGTTACATCAATTAATGAAATAACTTTACTGATTCCATCTTCCGGATAATTATTTTCTCTGAGAAATCCGGACGCCATCTCCATACTGATAGCTTCATGACCTTCACATTTTTCAATATGACCAATATCATGAAGCCATGCTGCTATTAACAATATTTCCTTATCGTTTTCATTTATTCCCGATGCATCAGCTATTTCTTCTGCGACTTTCGCTACATCTGCTGCGTGGTTAAAGTTATGATAATAAGCATCGGTTGAACCTTTCTCACGAAAAGTTCTTTCTGCATAATCTTTTACTTTGCTGAGAATTTCACTGCTCATTTTATATTCCTTGTTAAGTGATTTAATTGCAAAGTAAATATATTTTCAGTTATCTTTTTCACCAGTTATTATTAATTATTTTATTATTTGCTGGAAAAGTTAGAACCTATTTTAATTCATCACGGTGATAATCATCACAATTATTTTATATTGTCATGCAATTTTCTTCTATCTAATTACCTAATTTTAATTTGCTAATTAATTGTGATTGAGAGCATAATGAAAACAATATACCTTATCAGACATGCAAAATCATTCTGGGGTGATCAAAGTCTTCCGGATTTTGATCGTCCATTGAACAAACGTGGTAAAAGAGATGCGCCGTTTATGGGTGAAGTACTTAGAGAGAAGAATATCAAACCAGATTATTTTATTTCAAGTCCTGCTAAACGAACAAAAAAAACTGCGATTATCATTTCAGATAAATTAAACTTTCCAGCAAAAAATATAGTCCTCATTGATGAATTGTATGAAGCAACTTCCATCAAGATTCTTGATGTTATCAACACAGTTGACGAAAAATATAAATCGATTGTAATAGTTGCACATAATCCGGGACTAACACTATTAAACAATTATATTTCTGATAAATATATTGACAATATTCCAACATGCGGAATAGTAGGTTTACAGGTTGATAAAAAGTGGAAAGAGATTGGTAAAAACTCCTGTGCACAACTTTTTTTTGAATATCCAAAATTATACCTGAAGTGAACATTAAATAATGGGAAAAAATGTTTTCTTCGATCGGGAATTAAGCTGGCTCTCATTTAATCACAGAGTGCTGCAGGAAGCAAAGGATTCATCAGTTCCGCTATATGAAAGAATAAAATTTCTCTCGATTTATTCTTCCAACCTTGATGAATTTTTCAGGGTACGGGTTGCATCGCTCAGAAGCTTGTTGAATCTCAAAGAAAAATCCAGACAAACACTAAGATTCCAACCAAGAATTCTACTCAAAAAAATAAAGGAAACCGTAAAACTTCAACAGGAAGAATTTGGGAAAATTTATCGCGAAGAAATAATTCCCGGGTTAAATGAACAAAATATTTTTTTGGTGGATGAGTCTAATATTTCAGAAGGTCAAAGCAATTTTGTAAAGACTTACTTTCTTGATCTGGTTTTGCCTTATGTACAACCTACTCTTTTGGATAAAAATAATATCACAACATTTCTTCATAATCGTTCAATCTATCTTGCGGTTAAATTAAGAAGTAAAAAAAAATCTCATTCATCCGGACGAGCAAAACTACAGCGATTCAAATATGCAATTGCTGAGATACCAGCAGATAGACTCGGCAGATTCATTTCACTTCCAGCAGAAAACGGAAATCACTTTGTAATATTCCTCGATGATATAGTAAGGATTAACCTGAGTACATTATTTCCTGGCTACCGGATCGAATGTGCTTATTCGATTAAGCTAACAAGAGATGCTGAACTTTATATTGATGATGAATTCAGTGGAGATCTGTTACAAAAAATTAAAAAAGGTTTATCAAAAAGAAAAACCGGAGTTCCATCAAGATTTCTTTATGACAATGAGATGCCTGATGATTTTTTAAAATTCCTGCAGGATGCGCTTCATCTTAAAAATGATGATCTTATCCCTGGTGGAAGATATCATAACTTCAATGATTTTTTCAACTTTCCAAATTTTGAAAAACCACAACTTGAATATGAATCAATGCTTCCTCAAAGCTGCCGTGATTTTGATAACCCGGTATCGATATTTGATGTTATTGCAAAGAAAGATATCCTTCTGCATTTTCCTTATCAATCGTTCAGATATATTCTTAAATTTTTAGAATCTGCTGCTGAAGATGCGAATGTAAAATCTATCAGGATAACGTTGTACAGAATTGCGAATGAATCATTAATTATCCGTTCATTGATTAAAGCAGCTGAAAATGGTAAAGATGTAACTGCATTCGTTGAAGTAAAAGCAAGGTTTGATGAAGAAACTAACTTTGCGTCAGCAGATGCTCTGGTAAAAGCAGGTGTGAAAGTACATTTTAGTTTCCCTGGAATGAAAGTTCACTCAAAACTCTGCTTAATTGAAAGAACTGAAAAAAGGAAAACCAGATTTCATTCATACTTATCTACAGGTAACTTCAATGAAAAGACAGCAAGGATTTATTCAGATTTTGGTTTGTTCACATCGAATCAGGAAATGGGAAAAGAAATAAAAAGAATTTTCAATTTCCTTGAAAGAAAGAGTGAAAAAGAAAAGTTTAATCACTTGCTCGTTGCACCTTTTAATTTAAGAAAGACTTTGATGCAACTGATCGACAGTGAAATTAAAGCTGCGATCGGGGGAAACTCATCTGAAATCATATTAAAACTCAATAGCCTTGAAGACAGAAAAATAATTAGAAAATTGTATGAAGCATCACAGGCAGGAGTTAAAATAAAATTAATTATCAGAGGAATTTGTTGTCTTCTTCCAGGATTAAAAGACCTGAGTGAAAATATTGAAGTGATTAGTATTGTTGACAGGTTTCTTGAACATTCAAGAATTTACATTTTCAACAATAATGGTGATAAAAAATATTTTCTTGCTTCAGCAGATTGGATGAAAAGAAACTTAAGCCGAAGAGTAGAGGTTGCATTCCCGGTTTATGATAAAGAAATTCAGGAACGGATACAAAAAATAATTGATCTTCAGTGGAATGATAATCAGAAAGCAAGAATAATTGACCAAAATCAGACTAATAATTATCAACTCTCATCAGGAAAGAAGAAAATCAGAAGTCAGTATGAGATATACGAATTAATAAAACCTGATTGAAAATAAATCTTCTCTCAAAACCCCATTCCAAGTCCAAGGAAAAATGTTGTTCGGTCGGGTGAAAAAGCAACGTATGTTGACCCAATGATCATTGAATTAAAATATGAGACCCATAATCCAAATCCATAAGATGGATGCCACTTTTTAGAACTATCATTTTCAATATAAACTCTTCCGGTTTCAGCAAAGAGATTGATTCCTACCCTGCTCCTTATAATAATATTCATCTGAGTAACGAATAATCTGAGTTCAGCCTGACCGAATAGTGCAGCATCACCGGAGAATCTTTTGTGGTTGTATCCTCTTAAATCATTTTCACCTCCAATAGTAGCACCGGCATAGAATGGATATTTACCAAACATTTTACTACCACCTGCCCTCAAAGCTAAAGTGGTAAATGAGCCAAACTGCGGGGTGAAGTAAGTTCTAAAATCAAATCCTGTCATATAAAATGTTTCGGGTGTATCAAATACTTCAGGGAAAATCTTCCCGTAAAAATTCATCCAGTAACCATTAGTTGGGTAATTCGGATGATCCTTTTCATCAACTGTTAACGCAAGATGAATACCAAACGGATTTATCTCTCCCAAACCATAGTCACCATATTTAAAATCTGTAAGTAAAGTATCATTTTTAAGAGAAGTATTCGTATGCACAAATGAAATTCCAACACTGCCTGAAAGAATTTTTGAAAAGTTGTAGTGGAATGTTGGAAATAAAGTTATCAAAGTTTGATTAGTCTCGTAATAATTATTTTTTTCAAGGTCACTGTTGTAATTCGTTTCATTGCCGTAGCCGAAATAACGCGTAACAAATTGCTCAGTAGCAGCAACAAGCAAATTCAATCTTCCGTTATTTACAACGGAATAAAAATCTCCTTCATAAGCTACAGCAAAATTGCCGAATCTTGTTGCATAGCTTACGGTTAATTGCTGCAAATACTCATGAGGTATCATTCTAAAATTATATTTATAAAGCTGGACGCCTGCACCGATTGTTAATCCGTAATCAGTATCGAGAGCAAGAACAGGAACGGGCAGCCAGTTATGTCCTCTGTCAATCTGTTTGGGTTCATACTTTTCAAATTCATCTACAGGATCTGGATATTCAGTGTCGTCATAAACTGTTCCCGGACCTTCAACAACTTCACTTTTATTACCGCTATCATAGAAATAAGTTCTGCGCTGCGTCGCAGGAAATGGTGTAATTGATAAAAAATTACCATGAACAATTGATTCATCGACGATTTCATCCTGACCATGACCACCTACAATCCGCACAATGGGACTTTCTGAGCATTCGCCAATAACAAACGCTTTATCATCACCATCATTGAGATGAATTCTTAAATCAATTGTTATATCATTATCAAAAACTTTATAAAAGAGAGGATCATCTTTGCCAATTCCACTTTTCTTATCTCTTTTAAAGATTGTAACTACTGTTGAAAGATCATCAATTCTGTTTACTTCCACATAATCATCTTCATCACTACAGAAAACATCAGCATATTTATTCACAAGTCCGTAAAACTGATCAGATGCCCACAACAGATTATCACGCCTTGATTTTAGTTTGTAAGAAATTTCCGGAGCGCAGATATTGTAAACTTCGGGCGGCAGTTTTGTTAAAGAGCTATCAATTAATTCATCAGTAATTTGAGATTTAACAAAAACAGCAACCGAATCCCAGCTATGTTTATCGAGTTCTGTTAAAACTCTTCTATCAAGGAATCTTCCGTTCCAGGTAAGATCTTCTACTTGAGGGAAATCGACTTCAAAGTCTGTTATCTGCGGAATAACATAATCAGCGATTGTCGGAAAGAGACCATCATATTTTGAAAAGACCTGGTCTCTATCCCTCGGAATTGGTTTCCAGATACTTTTTGATTCACCATTAATATTTCTCTCATATTTTGCCCATCGCCATTGATCCATATGTCTGTCCCAATCACTAAGAATTATATCAATCAATCTAGCTTTTAGAAATCCTTCTGCATCTATCTTCTGGCTTCTTTTAACAGCAAGATGATCAAATAATTTGTAAGTCCCTTTGACATCAATCGCATTTTCAAAACCAGGTAAACCATCCGAACCTTCTGAAGGATGTTCTTCAATAAAACCAAGCATTCCTCCAAACTCTTCTTGAAATTCACCAAGTTTTTCGTCATCCGGAAGAAAAACTAATTTCGGTTCAGCTTCAAGTACGTTAAGAGATTTGAGTATAAGGGATACTACAAGTGATGCATACGGATTTGCAGAACTTATCTGATCCTGCAGAATATCCTCTGCGATTGATTCTTTCAGGTCTTCCGGTAAAACTTTTGAAGGATCTTTTTCAATCGATCTGAACTTCCAGATTTTACCATTGACAGATTGAAATCGAAGAGATTTGGTTTGCATTCCCCCACCCCGCTCTGTCGGAATTAATCCACCTGAAAAAGTATTTAAGTCAAGAACTTCAACTCTTACCGGAGTAGTCCATACATCACGCCAATGTTTACCAAAGAAAAATTCGTAGAAGCCACTCGCAGCATAATGTTCGCCCGGAATTACGGTAACATAATTTTCTTCATCCACCTGTGAATTGATACAGACTGTAACAAAGAGGGAAATAATTATTGTTAAAAAATGTTTTCTCAAAATATTTTGTTGTGATTATTGCTGAAATTCAGAAAATAATTTTAATTGCTTTTAATCTGGAGGTAAGTTCATCCGTTGAAGAATTTCTTTAAACTTTGGATGGTCGTGAAGTTCTTTCCAATATTTCCCATTTATAAAATTCAAACCGCTCAGACGTTTATCAATAGCACTGAATAAAAGATCAAATGCAGAATCAAATTCTCCGAGTCCGGTGTAAATAATTGCCTGTTCCATATTTGTTGGCAGCTGCTCTGAATTAATCTCGTTCAGCATCTGAATATATTCTTTAGATTTCTCAGGCTGACCTAATTTTCCATAAGCATATCCTAAACCAGAGATTGCTTTTAATTTAAATGCGGGCTGGTTCAGATTCTGATTGAAAATATCCATTCCTTTTTGGAAGTCATTTGATTTTAAATAAATCCATGCCAGACTATTCCATGTATCACCAAACTCGGGATCAAGTTCAATTGTTTTTTTATGCTGTTCGATTGCTAAATCCGTTCTGTTATTATTGAAGTAAACAAATGAAAGAATATAACTTATTGGTGCATTTAACGGATCAAGCTGGTTTGCTATTTCAGATTCTTTTAAAGCTTTTTTATGATAACCTAAAGTAGATAACAGCATTGCATAATATTGATGCGCTTCAGCAGAGTTTGGATTTATTTCAATAGCCTTTAGAAAACATTTCTCCGCACCTTCCCAATCCCAATCGTTAAAATATTTAACTACTCCGAAAGCAAGCCGTGAATCCAGTGCTGAGCTATCAAGTTTGTAAGCTTTCTCTGCATATTCTTTAGCCTTTGCATAAGCAACATTGTTTGACATAAAACCTGCAGCACCTAAAAAAGAATAACATGCAGAAAGCCGTGCATAAGCTGCAGTAAAATCCGATGAGATTGCAACTGCATCCTCAAAATATTTTATTGCTTTGAGTACAAAATCCGGTGACCACTTATTCCAACTATCCAAACCTTTCAGAAACAAATTGTACGCATCCATGTTTTCAGTTGGAGCTTTAACAAGCTGTTCAATCGATTTATGAATTTTTATGGTTTTCTTTAACTGATCAACAATTGAGTTTGCCAATTCATCCTGCACTGCAAAAATATCTTCAATATTTCTGTCAAAAGTTTCTGACCATTTATGATATCCGTTTTCTGAATTTATTAGCTGTGCAGTCACTCTCACACGATTTCCATATTTACGTACACTACCTTCAAGAACTGTTTTTACACCGAGCGTTTTTCCTATCTCCCTGATGTCTGTATTTTTTCCTTTGAATGCAAACGAAGAAGTTCTTGAGGTTACCAGAAGTCCATCAACTTTTGCAAGTGCATTTAGTAATTCTTCTGTTACCCCATCACTGAAATATTCATTTTCTTTATCAGTACTAAGATTTATAAAAGGTAAAACAGCAATGGAATTTTCTGAGATAGCTGATTTACCTTCCAACTGATCAGGAGAAGGAATAACCAAGCCATCCATTTTGATTGCATAAATTTTCACCGGCGATTTAACATTCTTTAGCTCATATCTTCCAAGAAAAACAGATGATACATCAGTCTGATTTTTCAATTCATCATTGATTTTATCAGATATAAGTACGCTTCCTGGTACGGCTAAATTTTCAATTCTTGATGCGATGTTTACTCCATCGCCGTAAACACCCTCATCATCATAAACAACATCACCTGCATGAATACCAATGCGCAGCGGGACTTGTGGTTCCGATTGAAGTTCTTGTTGGATTTTCGCCCCACACACAGCAGCTTCGATTGCACTGCCGAAGATTGAAAGCGTTCCGTCTCCATAATATTGCAAGATTTGTCCGCGATGTTCCAGTATCAACCTGTCGAGAACGACCCGATGTTTATCTCTTAAAATCTTTGCCTTGCGTTCATTTTCCTGCATCAATGCAGTATAGCCTACCATATCGGTAAACATAATTGCAGCGAGCATTCTAATCTCTTTCATATAAAAATATTTTAAGTCTGTTAAGTAAAAATTTTAAGATGTGAGAAAAAATTAAAGGACTAATCGGTTAAATACAAAATTACATCCACCAGCGGGAAATGTAGATTATGGACGAGAGGAGGAAGAAAATCTCTTCCTCCCACTCATAAAAAGATCATTTTTTCTTCGACCCTGCATCCGCAACAGCAATTGCAGTCATATTGATAATATCATCAACTGAGGCACCTCTCTGTAATACGTGAATGGTTTTATTCATTCCCATTAAAATTGGACCAACAACTGAAGCCTGCCCAATTCTTGCCATCAGTTTGTAAGCAATATTTCCTGAATTAAGATCCGGGAAGATTAGAATATTTGGTTTTCCTTTTAAAGCACTAAATGGAAATTCACTTTCTATGATTTCAGGTACTACTGCCGTATCAGCTTGCATTTCACCGTCAACCATTAAATCCGGTCGAAGCTTTTTAATTAATTCAGTGGCTTGCTTTACTTTTATAGATTCAGGATATGGTGCACTTCCAAAATTGCTGAAAGAAAGCATAGCTATCTTCGGAACGACATCAAAAGCTTTAACGGTGTCTGCAGTTGAAATTGCAATTTCAGCAAGTTGTTCAACATTCGGATTGACATTCACCGTTGTATCAGCAAAGAAGTAAACATCCTGTTTTGCAAATACAATATAAAGTCCAGATACAACTTTAACTCCCTGTTTCATACCGACACATTGGAGCGCTGGTCTGATTGTAGTCGGATAACTTGTCGTCAAACCACTGATGAGTGCATCAGCTTCGCCTAATTCAACCATCATTGAGCCAAAATAATTTGGTTTCTTCATCAGGTTTTTGGTGTCTTTTAAAGTTGCACCTTTTCTGGAACGTTTCCTGAAGAATGCATCTGCATAAGCATTTCTCTTTTCACTTGCTTCAGGATCATATATCTGGAATTCTTTCTGATCAAAACCTAATCTTTCAATCTCATCTTTTATAATTATCTCATTTCCCAAAAGTACCGGGTAAGCCATGTTATCATTATAAACGACATGAGCTGCCCTGATTATTTTTTCCTCTTCACCTTCCGGATAAACTACTTTAAGAGGATGTTTCTGTGCCTTGTGAATCATTACACGAATCAGTTCTTTTGATAAGCCGAGTCTTTCTTTAAGTTTTTCCTCATATTCCTGCCAATTCATTTCTTTAATTTTTGCTACTCCGGTTTCAATTGCTGCTTTGGCAACAGCAGGAGCAACATACCAGAGTACTCTGGGATCGAACGGTTTTGGGATAATATATTCTTTACCGAAAGAAAATTCTTCACCACCATACGCTCTAAGAACCATCTCAGGTACTTTTTCTTTTGCAAGTTTTGCCAATGCCAAAGTGGCAGCCATTTTCATTTCATCATTGATTGCTACTGCCCTTACATCTAAAGCACCTCTGAAAATAAACGGAAATCCGAGAACATTATTTACCTGATTGGGAAAGTCACTTCTCCCCGTGGCCATAATTAAATCTTCTCTAACCGATACAGCTTCATCATACATTATTTCAGGATCAGGATTTGCCATCGCAAAAATGATAGGATTTTTATCCATTGATTTTACCATATCTTTGCTAACTACACCACCGGTCGATAAACCGATAAATACATCTGCACCTACCATTGCATCAGCTAAAGTTGCAAATCCTTTGGTCTGCGCAAACAACTCTTTATACTTATTAAGGTCCTTTCTGTCCTTGGTAACGCAGCCTTTAGTATCAAACATCCAGATATTTTCCCTTTTAACACCAGCCATTATGTAGTGTTTGCAGCAAGAGATTGCCGACGCACCAGCACCACTGACAACAATTTTTAACTTATCTAATTTTTTACCTGCAACTTCAGCCGCATTAATTAGTGCCGCACATGAAATAATAGCTGTACCATGTTGATCATCATGGAAAACAGGAATTTTCATTGTGGCTTTAAGTTCTTCTTCTATTTCGAAACATTCGGGCGCTTTTATATCCTCAAGATTAATACCACCAAATGTTGGTTCGAGCATCTGTACTGCTCTTATTATTTCTTTTGGATTATGTGAGGCAAGTTCAATATCAAATACATCAATGTCTGCAAATCTTTTAAAGAGAACTCCTTTACCCTCCATAACTGGTTTTCCTGCCTCGGCGCCTATATCACCAAGTCCAAGCACAGCAGTACCATTTGAAACAACGGCAACGAGATTTCCTTTTGCCGTGTATTTATAAACATCTTCCACATTATTGTGAATTTCACGGCAAGGTTCTGCAACGCCGGGTGTGTAAGCTAATGAGAGATCACGCGAAGTTAAACAAGGTTTCGAAGCAATAACTTCTATTTTACCTTTTCTATCTATCGAGTGATATTGAAGGGCTTCTTCTTTACTAATTTTCATTTTTAACTCCTGGTAATTTTTTATTTCACTAAGTTATAATATTGTTTAACATAAGAATGGATATAATAATTATGGTGTAGATTTTTTTCATTCGAAGTGAGTTTATGATCTGAGTAATGCTTTAAAAATTGCATAAAATTACTTCACAAAATTACACCAAATTTCTGAATAAGCCTAAGTAAATTGTTAGAGTAAATTCTAATAAAAATGAACGATTAGCACTTAATTTATCCGGCTGGAAATTGCAGCTTCTTCAATCAGTTTATAAGAAAGTTCTTTACCGAGATATCTATCAATCAAAAAATGGAGTAGATACAACAGCGGGGTTAGCAGAATAGCAATGAAAAACTTATAAATGTAATTGACAACACCAATTGCTAAGACGAGTGATAGGTCCCATCCGGCTCCCAGATAAAACGCAATCAAAAGAACAACAAAGCTGTCAATAAACTGAGATATCAAAGTAGAACCTGTCGCACGCAACCATATTTTTGAGCTGCCTGTAATTGATCTTAGATAATGAAAAACATAAACATCTACAAATTGACCTATTAAAAAAGCAATTAAAGAACCAACTATTATCCATAAACCTTGTCCGAAAATTGTATTAAATGCATGATCCATATTAATTACACCATAAGTAGTTTCTCGTTGAATCCAGAAATCAGCGGGATGCAGACCCATTGCAGCGTAAACCATCAGAAACGCATACGCAATCAAACCAGCAGCGGTGAATGACATAAACCTAACGCCTTTTCGACCATAATATTCATTAATAATATCAGTCATTATAAAAACAACCGGCCAAAGCAGTACGCCAGCAGTTAAGTTGAATGACAAATCAGTCTCTCCAAAGAAAGAAAGATTAATTGGTGAAATACTTAAAGATTTTTCAAGTGAAAAAATTTTAACTCCAATAAATTCAGCAAGAAGCGCATTAGCAACAAAAAATGCTCCGAGTATGTAAAAAAGATTATTGCTTTTACTCATTTAAATATTAATGGTGATTAAATTTTTATGTTAATATAAATAAAAAAGCGGTACCATTGCTGATACCGCTTGTGTGGAGAGAGTCTGGTGCTTTAAGTTATCTTCTGTTCTTTTCTCGTGTGTTATCCTTCTCAACAATTCTATCTGTTTTGACTTTTTTTTCATTGTTATTTCTATTCTGAACATCATTTCGCTTTTGATCTTTGACTTCATTTCTTTTGACCTGATCGTACTGATTTATCTTAGTGTTTTCACGTTTAACTTCTTTTTCCTGATACTGATTCTGTTTATTCAAATCTTTCTTCACATCCGTTTTATTCCGGTATTGATCATTTTCTCTATCTTTATTCTGAGTAATATTTTCATTTCTGTTTTGATTCAGGTCAACTTTTTTATTATTTCTAACCGTTTCTTTATTTCTTATTTCAATTTTTTCTTTGTTACGGTCTGAATTTAAATCACTATTACGATTGGGTTCAAATCTTTTCTCTTCAAATGATTTATCAACATTAGTTTTTACATCTTTTCTTTTCTGATCATTGTTGCGAACGTCAACATTTCTATTGGTGGACTTGTTTTCATTTTGATTTGTTCTGACATTTTCTCTTTTACCAATCTGAACTTTTTCCATATCCAAAGAAGTACGTCTGTTTTCTCGTTTGACTTCCATACGGGTCAAATCATTTTTCACTAGTTCATCACGTTTTAGATCAAGTGTTCTGATTTGATTGCTTTTTCCAAAATCATCTCGTTTCCAATCTTTTGAATCATTGATTCTTATTATATCTCGCTGCTTTATTTGCTGACCAGAGCGAGTGCTAATATATTTAACATCGATTCCTCTATTTTGAACTCTCCCATTACGATATCCGTACTCGTTGCGATACTTTGTTTCACCATAAATTCTATATTTGTAATCAGGACCAACATAGTAGTTATATACATAAGGATCACAAAAATGGTTATATGTTACAAAATTCCAGTGATTGTATGGTGAGTAATAAGTATTACTCCAAAAAATTCCGATTGAGATTGAGAAAGTTGCATACGGATGCAGCGGAGCCCAACCGATGTAATTGTTATCATATCTCCACTCGACCCACGCCGGTGCCCACTCATAGTCAGGATACCAAAGCCATCCATAATAGTCATCATAATACCATCTGCCGTAGTGATACGTGATGAATCCGAAAGGTTCGTATGAATCCCAATACCATCCATCGTATGTCCATACCCAATTACCCATTTGATATGGCATCCAGTTAACACGAATAATGGTAGGTCTCCAAACCACCACTCCATAATCAACTTCAATCCAGCTTCCATATGGAGATAGTTCTGAATAAAAATATCCGCCCACCCCGTGATAATGTCCCTTTGCATCTGCATTAAAAGTTACTGCAGCAAAAAGAACAACTGCAAGAATTATGATCCGTTTCATTTTACACCTCTGTGTTATGTTTACGGTACTGATAATCCAATGAAGATGCCAAAGGAAAAAACTTGATATTATTTGATTTTAATTTATAATTGAAGTTTTTCTGTACATTAAAATAGACAGGAGAGGATGCAATTGTGTGCTTAAAATCTATCGTTTGATTTTTCTAGACTTCCATAAATAGTTACCGAAAGCGCCAACAAATCCTGTGAGGATGATATAAGGTACTTGAAATATTTCTGTAATTATTAAATAGTTCAGGTTAATGTTGTTAAGCAGTAATCTCTTTCCCCTAAACAAAATCATATATTCAAAAATGATTTTAAAGATAATTGATAACATAAATGAAAATAAAAATAATTCATTTAATGTGAGTCCAAGAATTATTTGAGCAATCAACCCAAGATAAAATGCATAAATTAAAATTAGTTTTAATACGAGGCTTTTATCGCTGTAAAATAATCCTTTGCTTGCCCATCTTTTTCGCTGTTGATAAAATGCACCAAGGCTTTGATTAGCAGAAGTTCTAACGATTGCATTTTTATCAATACAGAACTTCACTTTGAAATCAGTATCCGTCCATATTTTTTGCATCAACAATTCATCGTCACCGGAAGACAAGTTCATATTATCTTTAAATCCTCCTACTTCATCAAATACTTTTTTACGATAAGCGATATTTGCTGCATTGCAAATAGTTGGATGACCGGATCCAATCAAACCTGCCCCGGCTAGCACTAATCCGGCAAATTCAAGTTTTTGAAATTTTGAGAATATACTTTTATCATCCAAAAATTCAACTGGACCGGAAACAAAACCAGTTACAGAATCGAAGGTTTGCATTAAAGATATCAACCACTCTTCGTTATGAATGCAGTCAGCATCAGTTGTAACAATAATATCACCTTTTGCATTTTCAATTCCGAATCTGACTGCACGCTTCTTATGTGCATTTATCGAATATTCATTTGGCACTGAAATAATCTTAATATTAATCTTTTTAATATTTTCTTTAAGAATTTCCATTGAGTTATCTTCTGAAGAATCATTTACGTAAATGACTTCAAATTTTTCGATCGGGTATAACTGGGATTCAATTGATTTCAGACTTGCCAAAATATTTTCGGATTCATTTCGGAATGGAATAATTACAGATACAAATTCACGAGGTATTTTTTGGTTCTGATTTAAGATTAATTGTCCCAGTCCTCTGAATATTCGCTGCAGAAAAAAGAGATAGTGCAATAATAAGACTAAAAATAATGCGAGTAAATAAAGTGAGAATGAATACTCAACGTTCATTTTTTCTCAGGAACATTCCAACGCCAATTAAAGCTGGAATTAACAGATTGATGATGAATAAAAATATTGAAGCATTGAAACCAACAGAAGCACTTTCACCCATCTGAGTCAAAAAGTAAATAGAAACACCTTCTCTTATTCCAAGTTCACCAATGGAAACCGGTGGTATAATTGTCTTTGAAAACATTATCAGGTTAGCTGCCCACAAGTAGTTAATGAAATTAAAATGATTTGAGAAAGCCATAGCAAGCAGCGCATACTGAATCAAGAAACATGAATAAAATAAGAAGGAAATAACAATCATTTTGTAGAAATACCTTTTATCAAGGTTTTCGAAAATTTTTAACTTATCCAGAAATGATCTTACACGCGAAGAAGTATTCAGTCTGCTAAATAGTAAACTATTCCAAAAACGGTTACTCACTAAAAGCATTAGAAGTAAATAGAAAAACGAAAAAATTAATACAAAGAGTGAAAGAACTAAATAGATGGATACATTATGATAATAATAAATAAACAGCAAACTCGACACTGATCCAATCGAAGCTACCATCAACAAAGGAAAAAATTTATCAACCAATGTTGCAACTGTTACCTGCACAAGTGACTTATCTCTAAATTCAATTCCTCTTCCAAAATATTCACCAATTCTTAACGGAGTAATAATACCGGCAGAGAATCCAAAGAAAAGTGATCTGAATATTTTAGAATTATCTTTCACTTCAAGCACTTCATTGCAGGTAATTCTCCATTTAATGTACTGAAGACCGATATTAACGACTCCAAGAATCAAAACTAAGCCGATCATTAACAAGTTAGCTTCGTTTATTGCTGATATAATTTGATCGTAATCAATAAAGTTAATGAGAAAGATCAGTAATCCTGCGGCAATAATTAACTTCGCTGCAATTACTACAGTTATTTTATTAATCAGACGGTATTTTTGTATTTCTGTTAAATCCTTTTCCATAAAGTTTTTCTATTGCTCTATCTCAAATATATTAACTTTCAGACCTTCTGTACAGTTAGTGCACATGGATTCCGATTTCCTATCATCAAGTATTTTTTTTCTGAAATTATAATACTTTGCTGATCTCCATATTTCAGAAAATGATTTCCCGTTAACCAGTCCGATTTCATTCTCAGCATCTTTATCAAAGCAGCAGGGAACAACTCTTCCATCCCAGGTAATTACGGATGTTCTCCATAAAGCAAAGCAATGGTTCTTAATTTCATTCTTAATCCTGAATGATTGATCATCAAGCGCATATCTTCTGAATTTTTTATTTGTCGGAAGAAACTTAAGAGCATTTTCATAAGAAGAGATTTGCATTGTTTTAAATACGAGTTTATCGACACCGACCTCTTTGCAATATTTTTTAACCTCACCCAATTGATGTTCATTCTGTTTCATCACAATAAATTGAAATTCGACAAAAGGTTTTTTAAATCCACGTTCTATCTTTCGATTTATCAAAGCTCTCAATCCTGAATCAGCTTGTTCAAAAGTGCCACCGATACGATACTTTTGATAACTTTCCTCATCAAGTCCATCAACTGAGAAAATAAGTTTATCAGGTGCGTTATCAAGAACTTGATCAACATTTTTAGCATTTACAAAATGACCGTTGGTACTAATTGATACATATACTTTTTTCGACTGAGCATAGCTAATCATCTCAGGCAGATTTTTATTTATATATGGTTCCCCCTGAAAGAATAGCTGAATATAAAACCCAGTCTTACTTATTTCATCAACTAATTTTTTAAAATCCTCTGACTTCAATAAACCTAATGGACGGGTCAAAGCTCCTAAACCAGAAGGACATTCGGGACACTTAAGATTACAATGATTTGTTGGTTCAATTGAGTACGATATTGGCATTCCCCACACAATTGGCTTTCGTAACATTCTGGAAAGATAAAAAGAACTAATTATTTTAATTGAGTTGACTGCTCTTTTAATAGTAAAATATTTGATTAGATTTATTTCCAACAACACAAACTAATTTGTTAAACTTCAATCAAAAAATAATCATTTGATTTCTAACCTGAAAGAATTCCCTTTTTTAAATAGCTGTTAAAACATTATCTTTCGAGCGACAAACTCACCAATTCATTCACTGAGGGATAAATGTTTATAAACTTTAGCGATATACCGGGTCATCAAAATCTTTTTCTTGATTACCTGTACGAGTTTGAAAACGTTGCAGACTTTTTTGCCAACGACTTTCGAAACAGGGAGAACTATCTGAAAATATTCAGAAGCATTTCTGAGAGCAGACAAGATTTCGCTTCCAGAATTCCTGATATTATTTCGAATCAATACGCAAATCTGAATCCCTCTGGTAAAACTGCCCAAAACATTAAGAAACTGGCTGATAAAAAAACACTCGCGATTGTAACCGGTCAGCAGCTTGGAATTTTAGGCGGACCGCTCTACACATTTTACAAAATAATAACAGCGATAAAGCTGAGCCAATTTCTCTCAGAAAGATATGATGATTATAACTTCGTTCCGGTTTTTTGGCTCGAAGGAGATGATCATGACTTCAATGAAGTAAGGACAATTAAAATTATTGATGATAATAATTCGTTAGTAACTGTTGGTTATAAAGAAGAAATTGAAGAAGATGATTTAAAACAGAGTGTCGGATTAATAAAGTTAGATAATTCCATTAATGACTTTTTCACTGCTCTGGAAAAGGAACTCAAAGAAACTGAATTTAAATCATCGCTTCTCCAACAATTAAAAAATTGTTTCCAGGAAGGCAGAACATTTTAAAGCCGCTTTCAGGGATCTTATCTTCAATTATTTTGACAATTATGGTCTCGTAATTTTTGATCCGCAGACGGATGAAGTAAAACAACTACTCAAACCAATATTCAAAAAAGAGATAACAGATTTCAGAATTCACACAGAACAATTGGTACACGTTAGCGCAACTCTTGAAGAATTATATCATGCACAGGTAAAAGTCAAACCTGTAAATTTGTTTCTGAGAGTCGATGAAGGTCGTCATTCAATTGAACCTGTTGAGAATGAATTCAGGTTAAGAAGAAAAAGAAAAAGCTATACACAGGAACAGTTGCTTGAAGTTCTGGAAAATGAACCTGATAAATTCAGTCCGAATGTTTTACTCAGACCAATTTGCCAGGATTATTTATTACCAACAGCATTTTACATTGCCGGACCCAGTGAAATTGCATATTTCGCTCAGCTAAAACCATTGTATGAGTTATACAATATAGTCGAGCCTATTATTTACCCAAGGTCATCACTAACTATACTGGAAAATTCAATTGCCGGTTCTCTTGATAAATTTTCAATCGGAATAAATGATGTTTTTGTTGATGTTGAAAATGTTAAGAAAAGAATAATCAACTCGGTTGAACAAAGTTCAGTGGATGAAATGTTCAGCGATATTTCAAATCAACTGGAAAACTCATTCGATCAACTCAAAGAAAAACTATTTGATCTTGATAAAACAATTGCAGATTCAAGTAACAGGTACAGAGATAAAATATTAGGAACTATAGCCGAACTTAAATCAAAAGCCGAAAAAGCTCAGCAGAAAAAATATGAAGTTACATTGCGGCAAATTGATCGTGCAGCCGTTCATCTTTTCCCGAATTCAAATTTACAGGAACGTGAAATCAACTTTGTTTACTTTGTTAATAAATACGGTGATGAATTTTTAAAAAGAATTTTTGATGAATTACAGATAAATAAGTTCGAACACCAGGTAATCAGATTTTAGCTGGAAACAGCACGAAGTTGATTTAAAAATCCGGGATTGGAAACTGACACACATTCAAATTTATCCACATTTCCACCACTATCAAGTAAGGATGACAAAATTGCAAAAGCCATCGCAATCCGGTGATCGTAAAAACTTTCAAATGTTTGAGCAATATTTTTTGGTAGTCCAATAACACTAAAACCGTCCTCGTGCTCATCAATTGTCAATCCAATTTTCAAAAGATTTTTACAAATAGCTTTAATTCTGTCCGACTCTTTTACTCTCAACTCAGAAGCACCCCGAAGTTCATAATTTCCATCGGCAAAAATTCCGGCTATTGCCAGAATCGGTATTTCGTCAATTATTAGTGGAATAATTTCTTTCCTGATTATTATATTCGAAAGTCTGCTTGATTTAACAATTACATCACCAAAGACTTCATTGTTCGAAACACCTTTCAGGTCGATTTGAATTCTTCCACCCATTTGTTTTAGAATATTTAAACATTCAGTTCGGGTTGGATTTAATGAAATATCTTTAATTATCAATTCAGAATCTCTTACAATTAAAGCAAGCACTATAAAAAACATTGCAGATGAAACATCACCCGGAATAAAATATTCTTTGGCATCCGGATAATTTTTTCTTGAGACAAAAGATTTAATTTTAGTACCGTCTCTCTCGACTGATAATCCCAACAAATTTTCTGTATGATTTCGTGCAGCAGTTGTTTCAACCACGGATGATTGTTCATCAAGATGTAATCCGGCAAGAAGTATTGAACTTTTTACCTGCGCACTTGGAACCGGTAAAAAATAATTTATTGCGCGAAAATTATTTGATGAAGAAATTTTTATCGGAAGTTTCCCATTATTGCTATTCAGATTAGTTCCCATTTGAGTTAATGGCTCAATAATTCTATTCATCGGTCTTGTAGAAAGAGATTTATCTCCGATTATTTCAGATTCAAAATTTTGTGCGGATAGAATTCCTGTTAATAATCTTGCAGTCGTTCCCGAATTTCCTGCATCGAGAGATTTTTGTGATGCATGGAACCCTTTATAACCCTTTCCGGTGATTGAATGAATACCGTTTTTATATTCAACTTGAATTCCCAGATCAATTAAACATTTTATAGTTGATTTAACATCATCACTTTCTGAAAGATTTTTTATGATCGATTTTCCTTTTGCTAACGAAGAAATTAATAATGCCCGGTGTGATATAGATTTATCACCTTTGAATGTTAATGTACCTTTTACCTTAGTTATTTTATTAAAGGACTGAATCATTCAAGTAAAATTATTTCTTTGACCACTCATCGAGCAGATTTTTTAATTCTTTCGTACTCAATTCACTTTTGTCATACTTTTTCCTGATTAACCTTTGCCTCAATGCTTCATAGATACAAATTGCAGCAGAGACAGATACATTCAGGCTCTGAACCATACCGTACATTGGAATAAAAAATCGTTCATCAGCAAGCTTCTCGGCTTCATTTGAGAGACCTCTGTGTTCATTCCCAAAAACAATGGCTGTCTTTTTTGTAAAATCAAGATCGTAAAGACTTTTCGAATCGGAATTAAGAGATGAAGCATAAATAACAAATTTTTCTTCCCGAAGCTGTGAATAACAATCTTCAATAGATTTATATTTCTCGCGTTCAATCCATTTATAAGCTGAAGCAGAAGATTTTTTACCAATCTTCGGAAACTTCTCTACATTATACACTAATGAAACTTTGGGTACTCCTGCAGCATCGCAGGTTCTGAAGATTGCACTTACGTTATGAGGATCGTGAATATTTTCTAATACAACACGGAGAGATGGCTGGCGTTTTGATAACACCCATTTTATTTTTTCAATTCGTTTTTCAGTTCTGAAATATGAATCAGACACTTTGATTGAAAACTAATTTATAAACTGAATGATCTTTAATTTTTCTTGCTTTATCAACCTTCAATTTCTTAACATCAGTTTTAAGATAGAAAGCAGCCAGATCTAAAATTTTAGTCAGAACTGTTTCTTCATCGTGAGCCCAGCTTTCGCATCCTGTTAAAGAAGGAACTTCAGCAGTAAAGCCGTCAAAAGTTTTTATAACTATAATATCAAGAACCACTTTAATCTACCATTAATAATTCGATTCGCTTTTTTCGCCAGATACAATTTTCACACTTGCACTCGCACCGATTCTATCTGCACCGGAAGCAATCATCGCTTCAGCATCTTCTTTCGACCTGATACCCCCTGCAGCTTTAACACCAATTGAACTTCCAACAACATATTTCATCAAGGCAACATCGCCAACAGTTGCACCGCCTTTGCTAAAACCTGTGGATGTTTTTACGAAATCGGCTCCGGCTTTTTTACAAATCAAACACGCTTTAACTTTTTCCTCATCAGTAAGTAATGCTGCTTCAATAATAACTTTCACTAAAGCGCCTTTACTTTTAGCTGTCATAACAACTTCGTTCACATCATTCTCCACATAACTATTATCACCAGCTTTCAGCCTTCCAACATTTATAACCATATCAATTTCTGTTGCACCATTTTTTATAGCTTGCTCTGTTTCAAATTTTTTTACTTCTGCGGTTGTTGCACCAAGCGGGAATCCGACAACGGTACAAATTCGTACTTCACTTCCCTTTAACAATGAAGCGCAGAGAGAAACATAACCTGGATTTATACAGACTGACGCAAAGTGATATTTTTTTGCTTCTTCACATAGTTCTGTAATTTCTTGTGGAGTAGCATCTGGTTTAAGCATTGTATGATCAATCTTTGATGCAATGTTTTTATCTTTTATAGAATTGCCAACTCCCTTTCCCGCTGCGATTCTTGAAGCACCAACATCAACAATATTTTTTACAGTTTGCGGTTGAGTAATAACATTTGTTTCCCATCCTTTGCAGGAATCTCCGTAACAGTAATAATCTTTAAGGACTTTCTCAAGAAATTCCTGAGAAACATCTTCATCGGAAATTTTGTGGCTCTTGTTATTCATTTATTGTAATTCCCATTTTTCTTTTTGTTGGATCCGGTGGAATTATAAGTTGATTAATTACATCAAATATAGCTTGAATCTGTGTATCGTGTGAATCGATTTTTAGTTCAAGTTCTTTTAATTTTTGAGCAAGCTCTTTGTGAGTGGAAATTATTTCTCTCAATTTAACGAATGCACGCATAATTTGAATGTTTACTTTTATTGCCTTCTTGCTTTTAAGAACAGATGAAAGCATAGCTACACCTTGTTCGGTAAATGCGTAAGGTTGTGATCTTCGTGCGCCTCCCCAACTTGTGGTCACAATTTGTGACTTCAAGTTTTCGAATTCTTTCTTCGATAATTGAAACATAAAATCTCTGGGAAAACGGTCTATATTTCTTTTTACAGCTTGATTCAAAACTTTTACTTCGACTTCATATAATGCTGCTAAATGAGTACTCAACATTACTTTCTGATTCCTGATCGAATAGATCTTTCTTTCAATTCGTTCGCTAGGGATTATTTCGGCTTTTTCTGATCTATTTTTCATATAATATTTTTTATTTGTGGTCGCAATTTGCGACTACGTTTTTTGAGATCACAACCTGTGATATCAATTTATGTTGAGGTACTAATTTGGAGCATCAAACTTTTAATTCTAAGATCTCAATTTGCGACCTCAAAACCTATTGATTCAACTTTGAGTATGCTTCAAAAGTATTTTTCAATAACATAGCAATCGTCATCGGACCAACTCCACCAGGTACCGGAGTTATGTATGATGCTTTTTTTGATACTTCATCAAAATCAACATCACCGACAAGCCGATAACCTTTTTGTGCTGCTTTATCTTCAAGACGATTAATTCCAACATCAATCACTACAACACCTTCTTTAACCATGCTTCCTTTTACAAATTTAGGAGAACCAATGGCTGCAATTAAAATATCTGCTTGCTTTGTGTAATATGAAACATCGGGTGCAGCAGAATGACAAATCGTAACAATAGAATTTGCAAATTCTTTTTTTTGAAGCATAATATTTGCGATTGGTTTACCAACAATATTACTCCTACCAAGAACAACAACATGCTTTCCTTTCGTTTCAATTTTGTATCTGATAAGCAATTCCTGAATACCGGCTGGTGTGCAGGAACGAAATGCAGGTTTGCCAATTACTAAATTTCCAACATTGATTGGATGAAATCCATCAACATCTTTTTTAGGTGAGATGGTTTCAATAACTTTATCTTCATCTATATGTTTCGGCAATGGAAGCTGAACAAGAATTCCATTGAATTTATCATTATTGTTATATGAGTCTATTAAATCAAGAAGAGTTTTTTCAGTAATATCAGATGGATGTCTTTCAGTAACAGCCCGCATTCCAATTTCTTCACAAGCTTTCGCTTTTCCTCTCACATAGCTTTCAGAAGCAGGATTATCACCAACAAGAATAGCAACCAATCCGGGAACATTCTTCCCTGCTGATATTAGTTTGTCTATTTCAGTTTTTAATTCAGCTCTTATTTCCTGAGCTATTTTTTTTCCATCAATGATTATCATACTTCAATCTAATTTGTTTCTGAGGTTCTCTGTGTCTTCTCAGTGAACTCTGTGTAACTATTTTTTGGTGACACGGAGAACACAAAGAACCTCAGAGAGCCACTGAGAATAATTTAGTTTTGAATACTTTTAACAAAATCAGGAAACAAAATTCTTTCTATAAGTGTTGTTTTTCCTGAATCAGAATCTACTTTTAAAAATACGCCGCAGAGATGAACATCATTAGTCGCTGCTTCATATTTTTGGGGAGTTTGGTATAAAAACCTGTTCACTGCAGCCTGAACTTTCATACCAACTACCGACTCATAGGGACCAGACATTCCTGCGTCAGTAATGTAACCAGTTCCTTTTGGCATTATTCGTTCATCCGAAGTTTGGATGTGAGTATGAGTCCCAATCAATGCACTGACTCTTCCATCAAGATAATGAGACATTGCAATTTTCTCTGCAGTTGCCTCAGCGTGAAAGTCAACAATGATAACTTTAGTTTCATTTTCAATTTTTGGTAAGACCCAATCAGCAGAACGGAAAGGACAATCAATTGGAGCCATAAAAGTTCTTCCCTGAAGATTGAGAACAGCAACTTTTCCTTTTTTAGTCTCAGCAATGTAATAACCATTCCCATAAGTGCCTTTCGGATAGTTTAACGGTCGTAAAGCTCTTGATTCTCTTCGAAGATAATCCTGAGATTGATGTTTGTCCCACGTATGATTTCCTCCGGTTAATACGTGAACTCCAAGTTCAAAAAGCTGGTTGCCTTCTTTGTCAGTACAGCCTTTTCCTTCGGAAGCATTTTCTCCGTTAGCAATTACAAAATCTGCCTTGTATTTCTGAATTAATCCTGGTAGCCAGGTTTGGACAAGATCCATCCCTGGTTTCCCAACGATATCTCCAATGAAAAGAATATTTATTGTGGGCATATAAGAGTTAATTTTTAGTGCAAAATATAGTTATAATTGTCGAAATTATTCAGAGATGGTTCTATTAGCAAAAAGGTTTATCCTGAAATTATTTACCGCTCCGATATGTCTGTGGTAATGAATCCGTTTGCGTACGATTATCAAATTCTAATCAAGCAGTTAATTTCAATCCAGTTAAACTTATCCTTCTAATTTTTATATTTCAACTATTGTTATTCAAAATTAAGATGACTAAAACAAAAATAATAATTTTCATCTCACTGGTTGCATACTTTGCTGTCTTAAATTCTTTTCGCTTAAATTATCTATACACGACAATACTTGACGATGCTTACATTTTTTTAAGATATGCAGAAAACATTGTTAATGGTTATGGCTTCGTCTGGAATATCCACGAAGCACCTGTGGAAGGTTATACCTCTTTCCTTTATTTGGTTGTTCTTATCACAGCTAAGTATCTATCAATTGATCTGGAATCATTTGCAATCATTTTAGGAATATTGACTGCAGCACTGACGCTTTACTATGTATTTTTAATTTACGTTCATCTGTATGATAAAATCCTCTCAAAAAAATACTCAATCATTTTCTCATTAATTATTTTAACAATTTCGCCTGCTTATCTCTTTTGGTCAGCGGCAGGAATGGAAACATCATTTTATTCAATGTTTCTTGTGATGACTTTGTATTATTTCCTCACGTTATCTGACAAAAATTTGAATATCTTTTTAAAGGGAATATTATTTGGGCTTCTTTGTGTGATTCGATTCGAAGCGGTTTTGTTTTTTATTGCTGCATTTTATTATTTAGTCAAAAAGGATAAATCAACATTTAAAATTAAAATTTCTTACAATACAGTTTTGTTTGTAACTGGATTCGCATTAATCTTTGGAACATATTTTATCTGGCGCTGGATTTATTTTGGATATTTTCTGCCTAATACATTTTATGCTAAAACTGGTGGCGGTTTTCAGCAAATTGTTGGAGGGTTTCTGTATATCATTGAAGCCTTTAGATCATTTTACGGTTTTGGCTGGATCCCAATCTTTTTAATTTTTCTTTTCTTCAAAATAGATATGATTACAAAGCAGACATTATTTTTATTCAGCATAGGAATCATTTCACTTATAACAACAATATTTATCGGTGGTGATCATTTTTATTATGGAAGATTTGTAATTCCTGTTCTTCCTTTACTTTTTGTTCTCTTCCCCCCTGTCTTTGATAGGTTTTTACTTATGTCGTTAAAATATGTTAAGTTGAAACCGGCAAATACAGTGATAATATTGTTCTTAATTATTACTGTACTTCTCATTTTCAAACCTGTTTACCAGGAAACATTTGGTGGAATTAAAAATTTAGTTGATGGTGAAAAAGAAATTCTGGTAGTTTACGATCAATCAGCCACAACAGACATCATTTATTGGCAGCATGGTTTTATAATTATGGGAAAAACTTTGAATAAAATTGCATCGCAAAATGATTACATTGCTGCTGTTCCAATTGGTGCTATCGGATATTTCTCTAAGATAAATGTGATTGATATGGTTGGACTTGTTGATCCGGTTATAGCTCACGAAATATTTTCTCCAGATGCTGTCCGCAAATGGACACCGGGACATACTAAAGGCGATGGTAGATATATTTTATCCAGAAAACCAGAATACATTCAACTGACAGACTACTTAACGAGAAAACCTCTTGAGAAACCTCATCGACGTTCAACTCAGTTTGTTTCTGTCAGAGAGATATGGGAATCAGAAGAGTTTCACCGCGATTATGTATTTTATCCGATTGAAGTCTTAGACGGATGGTATTACAATCTATTTAAAAGAAAACAATAATCATAATATTGCAATCAAATAAATTTCAAATATGATTACATCAGAATTTCCATCAACATTACTTAAAGACGCAGAATTCAGCGTTCTGGATGTTGAAACAACTGGTCTTTCTGCAAGAAACAATCGCGTAATCGAAATTGGAATTGTTAAAATAAAAGACCTGAAAATCATCGATAAGTTTTCAACACTTATAAATCCAGGTTGTAATATTCCATATTTCATAACTCAGTTTACAGGTATTGCAAATAGTGATGTTGAATATTCGCCATGCTTTTATGATATAATCGAAGAAATCGAGGAGTTTATTGGGGACTCAATTATTAGTGGACACAATTTAAGTTTTGATGAGGGATTTTTGCGTTATGAATTTATAAGAAATGGATTTGAACCACTGAGTAATCTCAATGTCTGCACATTAAAATTATCAAGAAAAATATTTCCAGAACTTAAAAGCAAATCTCTCGCATCAGTATCACAACATCTGAAGATAATAAATAAAGATGCTCACCGCGCATTGTCAGATGCTGAAGCCACAGCAAATATTCTTGTCAAACTGATAAAAATATTATCAAAAGATAAAAAGATTAAATCACTTCAGCAGTTGTTAGAATTTGAATCGTCATCGGTTGCTATTAACCAAATCATCAAATTACCAAAAGATATTCACGACTCACTTTATTCACTACCAGATGTTCCTGGCGTTTATTATTTCCTGAATAAAAAAAATGAAGTGATTTATATCGGCAAAGCGAAGTCACTAAAAGATAGAGTCAGAAGTTACTTTTCACCGACAACCATCAGCAAGCAAAAAACAATTGTCAGACAGGCAGTAAAAATTAAAACCGAGATAACAAACTCTGAACTTACTGCACTGCTGCTTGAATCGGAAAGTATTAAACTAATTAATCCAAAGCACAACCGTCAATTAAAAAAGTATGGCAATAAATATTTTATCAGGATAACAAAAACTCATAGGTATCCGAAAGCAGAAATAACAACTAAATTTGATTTTGATGGCGATGATTATTTCGGATTATTTATATCCAGACGAAAAGCCGAAATTGTTCTTGATATAATCAACAAAACATTTTCATTACGCGAATGTGACGATAAAGAATTTAAGAAAGGAAAGAAATGTTTTCTGGCTGATATTGAAAGATGCACAGCACCTTGTGTAAAAAATATTAATCAGGATTATTCTGACGAACTTAAAAAAGTCTATGAATTTCTTTCAGGCGGCAACCAATCTGCACTTAATCGTATGTTGAACAAGATGAAAGAATACGCTGCCAAAGAAAAATATGAAAAAGCTGCTGAGACAAAATTTGTAATCGATTTAATGCTTACTCAAACCCACAAATCTTCTCTTCTTTCTGAACCGATTAATAAAGCGAATGTTTTATTTGAAGTCTCTGAAGGGATGAACAAGGATTTCATCCTTTTACTTGAAGGAAAATACTTTATTAAAAAAGAATCAACATCAGGGAAAGATAGTTTTGAAAATGCTCTCGAAGATTATTATTTACAAACTTCAAGAATAGATACAAATCCAACAGAGGAAGATCTTGAAAAGATGAAGATATCATTGAACTGGCTGACTAAAAACCGGAATAAAGTTAGAATATTTTATTTGAAAGATTTTCAATCGAAGGAGGAATTATTTAATGTTATGAGTTCGAATAACCCATCTCCTAAAAAATCTTTCAAGAATTTTAGTTTGAAAAGACTGGTGATTAATAACATTGAAGAAGACGACAACTAAATCAATTCAGCTTAACCAAATCTTAACTAATAAACTACTGGGATCTTCAGAACTAGTTCGATTGTTAAACGATTACTTTTTATCCATCTATAAAAATAAATCAGAATTTGAACTGAGTATTCAATCAGCAAAGTTAAAACTCGGTCACTTCGCAGATGTGAATAATTACTTAAAGCGATTATCAATCGAACAGAATAATGAAATAAGCTTATCATACTTCTTAAAAAATTATTCATCAGCTCAGAAAGAAAGAGTTGAAATAATTTTTGCAGGGCTTTATCCTGAAATTAAAAATATGGATACTGTTATGACTTTATCAAGAAGCGGAACGGTTTTGGAAGTTTTAAAAGTGTGGCACAAAAAGAATAAGAAGATTAAAGTGATTGTCTGTGAATCGAGACCAAAATATGAAGGTAGATTAATGGCTGAATCTTTAGCTAAAGCAGGAATTCAAGTCGAATTAATTACTGATGCTATGATGAGTTTACTTTATGATCGTGTTGATGCGGCAATTATCGGCGCAGATTCGATTTTGAAAAATGGAAATATTGTCAACAAAGCAGGAAGCAAATCTCTTGCTTTACTTTGCAAAGAATACAAGAAACCTTTTTATGTAGTTACTGCCCGATCAAAATTTTCAACAACAAAAGAATTCAAACCAAAGAAAGAAAATCCGAAAGAGGTTTTCAATAAAAAGTTTAGCAATCTCTCTGTCGCAAATATTTATTTTGAGGAGATTGATAAGAAATTTATTACAAAGATTTATACAGATTAAACTGTAATAATATGCTTACTTCTGGAATTGAATCGAATTGTAAGCAAAATCGCTGAAGTTGTTAATCCTAAAAGAAGTCCAATCCAAACTCCCTGAACACCCAAATCAAAAGTAAATCCCAACAGATATCCTATTGGTAATCCTACAATCCAATAAGCAATGAATGTAATTGCAGTTGGAATTTTAACATCAGTTAAACCGCGAAGAATTCCAATTCCAACTGCTTGAGTTCCATCGGATAATTGAAACAGCGCTGCAATAATTAATAAAGATGAAGCATAGTTAATCACCTGATCATCCTGAACATAGAGCGTTGGTAAATGATTTCGGAATAAAATAAAAATCACGCCTGATATAAACATGACAAAAGCTCCGAGTAATGACGCAGTAAATCCAGCTCTTCGTGTTTCGAAAATATCTTTCATACCAACAGCGTTTCCAACTCTGATAGAGCCTGCTACAGAAATTCCAAGTACAGCCATGAAAGAAATTGATGCAAGATTTATAGCAATCTGATGTGCTGCTAATTGTTTAGTTCCGAGCCAACCAACCATAACTACTGCAAATGAGAATGCTCCAATTTCAAAGAAATACTGGAATCCGCTTGGCAAGCCGAGTGAAAGAATTTTTTTAATTATATGTCTGTTAAAATTTTTAAAATGAAATGAAACATTATATTGCCTGAATAATTTACTTTTCATCACATAGATCATTATGCAAATAGCCATAAATAATCTTGAAGCAAATGTTGCCCAACCAGCTCCATTGAGTTCCAATCGAGGAAATCCCAGTTCACCAAATATTAATATCCAGTTCACGAATGCGTTTATTAGATTAGCGAGAATTGCAATAATCATCGCTGGTTTCATGATTGAAAAGCCTTCGATGAACTGTTTATATGTTTGAAAAACCATCAAAGGTAATGTGCTAAATCCAATTATTCTCATATAGGATTTCGCAAGAATTTGAACTTCAGGCGGCTGATCAAAATATTCTATCAATCCTGCAGCAAAAAAAATTGCAAATGCTAAAAATATTGACAAGGTGCTATTCACTAAAAGTGACTGACGAAAATAAATTCCGCACTCATCATACTTATTTGCACCAACAGCAATTGCAACTAATGGTGTCACTGCAAGTGAAACACCTATTCCAATAATCATTAAAATAAATGCCAGACTATTTCCGAGGGATGCAGCAGCCAGATGAGCAGCACTAAGATGTCCTACCATTAAGCTATCAACAACTCCCATCATAATTATTCCGAGTTGACCGATTATTATGGGGTATGCTAATTCGAAAGTGCTAAGAATATGTTTTTTTAAGCTGGTCATAAAACGATTAGTAAAATTACAGAAATGAAACAGAAAATTATTTATAAAGAAAAGTCCCGAATCACTCCGGGACTCTTCCAGGGTAGCATGTTTATCTGCTGTCTTGGGGGGATTTTTTTCTTAATTAACTTTTTTCAAATCTCTGCTAGAAAGATATTATGGAAAGTAGAATGCTGAAATTAATTATTGATTAGCGGTAAACTTTCAGGATTAGAATAACAAGATAAATATGAGATGAGAACCGGTATTTTCCGGTTTCAATTTATTAAAATAGATTTTGAATTTTGCGGAGAGAGTGGGATTCGAACCCACGGTACCCTTGCGGGTACACTACCTTTCCAGGGTAGCCAATTCAACCACTCTTGCATCTCTCCAATTTTGCATTACAAATATATCAATTAGCTTTCAGATTTTATTGCATCTCCTGAAGAAATAATCTTACCGAAATTCAAATGAGCAAAGAATTAATCAATATATTTGATCAAGACAAAAAGAAATTTTACCAGGAGAGGTGCCGGAGTGGCTGAACGGGACGGTCTCGAAAACCGTTGTTCCGCTTGCGGAACCGAGAGTTCGAATCTCTCCCTCTCCGCAAAAAAAAAGCCGCAATGAAGCGGCTTTTTTAATGACTATTTTTTATAATTATTCACCTGCAGTTAATTCTGCAATTGAAGCTTCGAGTAATTGGTGAGCATATTTTGTATTATGAGAACCAAAACTTAAATCATGTTCAACAAAATAATAGTTGAATATTGCACCGGATAAGTAAGCCGGTGAAATGACTAGAGGATTGCTGCTGCTTGCATTTAAAAGTCCAGTACTTGGATTGAGCCATCCACGATCAACAAGCAACGTGTGTAAACTGTCAAGAAGATGATGGGTTTCAGTTTGACTATCTTCATAATTTAGATCAAAAGGTGTTGAATGGCAACCTGAAATTGTACAACCACTTATCAATTGTTGTTCTTCACCATATGTGCCTTCATATCTGATATTCATGGTATGACCACCTCCAAAACCAGTTCCTGCATTTGGATCTGCCATATGACAAACTATACAGCCTTCGTCTTTAATTACCTGACTATTAGCATGGTATGAATTGCTAAATGTATAACCCTGGAACTCAAAACCACCTTCACCGGCAAGCATCTGAGCTTGAACTCCATAATGAGGATACCAGCGATTTGTTGAAATTGTTATTACATCTGTACTAGCTGTTTTCGTTGGATCTGGTTCTGGATTTATGGATCTGGTTTTATGGCAAGTTGCGCATAGATTACCTTTTCCGTAATCGAAAACATAATCTGGAACACCAGCAACTCCAGACATTATTGTTACCGGATCTTCAGTACGAAGTGAGAAATCTGCTCTTGAGTGCGGAGAGTGACAAGCAAAACATCCCGGAGGAGAAGCATGAATATTATCAGTAACTTGTCTTCCCATTTGTGACTGTAGATAACCCTCGGTTGTATGGCAGGCAGCACATTGTGCAGTGTTTCTTTCATAATCTCCACCTACTGCATGTTTTGAGAGTATCCACTGATATTTTCTTGCCCAAACAAAATAAGTTGTATCAAAGTCAGGATTATGACAGTCAGCACATTTAATCCCTTCTTTAAATCCTTCCCAGTTAACAAAAGATCCTGGACCTGGTTCTCCTGGATCACCTTTATCGCCTTTTGGACCTTGTGGGCCTTCGGGTCCTTCGCAGGCTGCAAACATACCCACTAAAAAGATTCCTGCGACGAGTAATCTAAGTAGGCTGCTTATTTTTTTCATTTAAGTACTCCTGATTAATTATTTATATTAACTATTAGTGAGCTAGAATTCAATATCATTTCCAAAAAGATTTAACAACCCATCTATATGCTTAGCAGGATTAATTATATTTTTATTTGCATCCACTACCCCACCATGACAATTCGAACAATTTTCATTATTTGGATGACTCCCGCCAGCTGCTGAAATCTTGGGTAATGGGTTAGTACCATTACCATGACAACTTCCGCACGCAGAGGTTGATGGATTTGTCCAAACCGGTTTGTTATCCAGATTCCCATTTTTAAAGTAACCGTGACAATATGTATTACCACAAGTTAAATCGTTCGGATTATAAGATGGATTTGGAACAAACAGAGCGAGTGTTGAATCATATTGCGTAGTATTAGGTTCATTAGTTACTAAATTTGCTCTTGGATTATTCATTAGAACTTCAGCCGGAAGTTCCGAATCAACGTGACCAGGTGTATATACTCCACCAGGAACATTATGACACTCAGTGCAAGTTAGATTTCTTCCAACTATCCCACCTTTAAGATGTATTTGATGAGCGCCAACTCCTCGTTCTGTTGTTGAAGTGTTCCCGTTAATATCCTTTGGTGGTGCGTTACTTGTTGGGCTGCCGTGACACGTCGTACAATTTTCCGGACCTGCTGCATTGTTATGACAATTAAGACAAGTAGGTGAAACATATCCACCTGAGTAATTTTCAGCATGACAGCTCTGACAGCCGCTCATCTCCCACTGATCATTCCTGATATATTTTCCATGAAAGTTATTACTAGCTGGATCCAATATTCCGCTTAAGTGAACATTAATAGTGGGATGACATTTGTTACAGCCAGCTTTTGCAGTTCCACCTGAAAAATCTGCTGCATGACATTCACTGCAATCATACATTCCATTCGGTGAATTCGCAATTGTTTTCGGATGAAAATTTTTTGACGTAGAAGAATATAAACTATCACCGTGAGTATTAATTTTTGGAACTGACGGTATATCAGTATTTAATTCGCTGCAGGCTGCAACTAAAAGGAAAGCCAGAATAAGAGTAATATATGTTAAAACTATTTTAGTCATATTATTTTCCGTTTTTATCATTACATACCATGACAATAATTACAGAAGCCGGAAGTTTGCTGCGACATGGGTGATGCACTCGTGTGACAATTATAGCACATAGAGGCTTGAGTATCGTGCCAGTCTCCTCTTTCATCCTTCATATAATTAGATACGTGAGTTTTTGGATTGGTACCTAAAATACCATCGCTATCGAGATGACAGGTAATACATGTTGGATCTGCGCCCTGAACATCGTGACAAGATACACAACTTTCAATATCTCTTCTTGCTAACCTTGCATGATCTCCACCACCGGTACCAACACCAATCGTCTTAAATGTTGGTAAGAGATGTGATGATGGAACTATACCACCCATTGCAAAATCTGTATTCTCAGATTGATGACAACTTGCACAAAAAGTTTCGATCTGATGACAGGACTGACATTCATTAGTTTTTCCTTTAGCATCTATTCCGTGAGAGAATCTGTAACCAAAATCATCATGAACTTTTAATATTGCTTGTTGTTTAGCCCCATCAACAGAATTACTTGGATAATAAGGGGCATAAAAATCATCAGGTAAATTCATTTCTGTAATACCAGTGGTTGCAACGTGGCAATCCTGACAAGTTGTGTTGTCGTGACACATCATACAGTTAGCATTCAACTCCCAGGCAAGAAATTTATGTGATCTTTCAAAATCAACATTTCTATGGTTTTGAGGTTTCAAATAATTTGTTGATATATGACAGGACTCACAAGCATTGGAGGCTATCTTTACTTCATTATGACAACCCGAACAATTTTCCATAGGAGGATTTAATTCAGCACTTTCAAAACTATAATCAACTTTATCAAGTCCTTTATGGCAATCGATGCATTGCAATCCTTGCACTGCGTGGATTTTGTGATTATAAATCAACTCGGGTTTTTTCTGAATCAATGGTTCATAATTATCATTTATATGACAAGTACTGCATTCAGCATCATTATCTACTTCGTGGCAGTTAACACAGTTATCATGATTTGGAAGAAGCCTGTCGTTTAGCGATATACTTTCGGCAACAGTTGAATGGCAATCAGCACAATCAACTAATTCATTATGCAGGGAGTGAGAAAATTTAATCAGATCTTTATTGCTTTCAACTGATTCTGATTGTTCGCCTGAAAAGGCAACCATCAACAGCAATGAGCTGCCGATAACAAAAATTGTAATGTATAAATTCTTTATCATAATTCTCAATTAAAAATTGTATTAAACCAGAAATTAAGCTTAAAGAATAATCTCCAATCATTATTGTAAATTTTATTATTCAGAAATTGACCCTGAACATCAAATGAGAGAGTTCTGAATGGTCGAATATTTGTCCCTGCCAACACTGAAACTAATTCATTCGAGGGGTCACCCTCTGTCAGTTTGTATCTTGTATAAGAAAACCCTAATGAAGGAGTTAAAAAACCATCAAGCTGGGAAAATGCAGTGTAAAGAGAAATTGCATCCATCTCACCAGCATAACCGAAATTTTTTCTCGCTGTGATAGAGCCGTAAGGAGATGAAACTCCTAATGTAAGCCGTTGTGATCTATCATCTTTGTATGTAACATTAGCAAACTTACCAATGACGGTGTATTTGTTATCGATCAGATAGTCAACACCGGCTTCAACTTCCCAGGTATTGCCATAATCGAAAACTGAAAAAATTGAGTTATACCTGATTTTCGGTTCTCTGTAATTATAATATGCATTTATACCAAGGTTCTTAATTGCTTCATATCTGCCTGATATTTCAAATCGTGAAGTTGTTTGATAGTTAAGGTCATAATCATACCTGATGTTGCCACTTCCAAACTTTTGTTTGAAGTAAGAAACTTCACCGGAAAGAAACTGATACTGATTTGATTCATTTTCAATCAACACATTTATCGGGTTGAGTTCAGGATCTAATCGAACAGCAGTATAAGATTGGCTTTTAAAATTTTTGTTGATATACTTAGCACTGAATCTCCAATCCAAAAGGGCTAAAACCGTAAACTCGCCGCCAAGCAAATAATTATTTCCCCAATCTTCAATCAACTCCAGTTTCTGATAAGCAGGTACATTACCGCCGTAATAACCAGTCAATTTATACCCTGAATAATTCAGTCCAAGAGTTGCACCATCGAAAACACCGCCAGCAATCGAATTAAATAGAGGTTGTCTGCCAAGTTTTAATGACGCTACATCAAAAATATTATTTATATCTGCATATAAATTATAAACTCTGAATCTTGGATCACTCTTCTGTTTATTTGAAAGATCATATTCAAGGTTGAAGTTGGACCTCAGCCACAAATTTTCTTTTCCAAAATTAAAAGCGAGCATCTGGTAAGTTCTTGCGTTGGTAGTAGATGATCCTGATGTATCGAATCGTTCGAAAGTGTAAACCGAACTTGAAAATCTGCCGTTAAGGCTTTGTGGGATGATTGTGAAAGCCATCCCACTTGCTAAAAGTAACAGTAAAAATTTTTTCATAAAGTATTATCGCTATTTATGCAATTGCTTTATTGTTTGGGAACCGGATGTTTAATCTTTTCCCACATTGCTTCTAATTTGAAATCCACGTAAGTCGGGCTTTCAGCATTATGGCATCCGATGCAAAAATCTTCTATATTTTCATGGACAATCAAACCGTTTGCAATTGCATCAGCACGATTTTCCATAACTTTTTTGCTTTTATAGTCAGCACCTGCACCATGGCAAGTTTCGCATTGAACACCTTCACTAACTTTAAATTTTTCACCAATGAATTTTGCATCTACATTATAACCGGATGCATGACACTTCAAACATTCAGGTGTTTCAACTGCTTTCGTGGTAAATCCTTTTTCCTTGGCAATCTGGTCTGCTTTTTCAGTTTGAAGAGTTTGATATGCCTGAGCATGTTTGCTATTCTGCCAGATTGATAATTGACTTCCCTGCTTTTCAGATTTGTGACACATTCCACACGCACTTGTGCCGATAAAGCCGTGTTGTTCTGTCTGAGCAGAGATAATGAAGATTGGTAAACTGATGAGTGCAATAAAAATTCTGAAATACATATTCCCTCCTGGAAAATGATTTTTTTTTCAATGTATAAATAAATAATGTCTAAAAAAAAACAAAGGAGAGCGCTTAAAATATAAGTTGTTACATTCAGGCTCTCCTTTGTACTAAGGAGGCTATGCACGGCTAAAGACAACAATCACACCAATTTTATTCAGCATACTCAGCTAATATTTTCATATTTTTAATGATAAATTCCAACAATTGAGAAAAGACAATTGTTTCTTCTCATTGATTAGAATAGATAAGCCTTTATCAATACACAATCTTAATTTGAAAGTGATAATTAATCCTCTCTAACTCAACCCAAGTCAACATTAATCAGAAAGCACTAATCTTAAATGAATCAGTTCTGAAGAAATGAAAAATGACACTGAATTTATTCTTTTTTGATAACTCATGATTTAATTATCTTTTCATAAAGAATTAAAAGGAAATTCTCCTGTATGCTTAAATTTATTTTATTGTTTTTATTTGCTTACGTCTCAGTATATACTCAGCAGGACGATAAACATGTTTGGAAAGTGATCAACGCCGACGATGGTTCCAAGTTCTGGTTTGATTCAGCTTCTTTAGACACAACTAAAGGGGATAAATTTAACATCTGGATACTGCAAACCAATCAGCCTCCAAAAACTTATGAAGGTATTGATGGCGAAGTTTTCAGAGTAAAAACTCTCTACACAATAAACCTGACAACAGTTAAATACGGCATTTTAAAAGTTCGTTACTACAATCTCAGTAATCAGGAAATATTTTCATTTGATTATGATAAACCAATGCCTCCTGAAAGTATAAGATATCCTTACCCTATCACAGATAACTCAATTCTGTATTATCTAATAAAAGAATTATACGAACCTAAAGGTGAGCGGACACAAAAAATAAATTAATTTAATTTGAGACTAGTGCCGTCAAGTTTCAATCTGAGTATGAAGTAATATTTCTTCAAGAACACCGGAGACACGAAGACATTCTGATAATACACCCGAATATACAATCGCTTTCCCATTTACATGAACTTCAAATGTTTTATCACGAGCTTCAATAAAGGAACACTTTGTTGCTTTAATAATCTGAGAAATAACTTCTTCAAAAGTATGCCAGTCGTCATTAAACAAAATGACCCGGCTTCCCAAATCAATTTCTGAACTTTCCTTATCTGTTATTTCTAATTCAGGTGTTTGCGTTAATGGATTTTCCATATTGTGAAAATAATTATTAAGCAAATTAAATTAAAGCAGACACTATCTCTCATCCAAAACTATTATATGATTTAATTGTTTTTATAGCAGGTCATCCATATATTTTGAATATAAAATAATGCAATAAAACGGAGATCAAATGAAAATAATTGTTTGTGTAAGCCATGTTCCTGACACAGCAACGAGAATAAAAGTTGGAAATGATGGTAAAACTATAGACCCGGCAGGAGTTACGTTCATTATAAACCCCTATGATGAATATGCAGTTGAGGAAGCTTTAAAGATGAAGGAAAAAATTGGAAGCGTAGAAGTTATTGTAATTACAGTTGGTACTGAAAGCAGTAAAGAAACTATCCGAAAAGCCTTAGCTATGGGTGCAGATAGCGGAGTATTGTTAAAAGATGAAAATCGGCGCGACTCGATTGGAATTGCCAAAGCATTGGCAGATGAAATAAAAAATCAGGGTGCGCAGATAGTTTTTATGGGAAAACAATCTGTTGATTACGATAACTCAATTGTTGGTCAGCTAACCGCCGAACTTCTGGATTTTAATTGTGTTGCAGTATGTGTAAAACTGGATATTGATAACAATAAAGTTGTAGCTGAACGTGAGATTGAAGGTGGAAGAGAAGTAGTTGAGACTTCGTTACCTGCTGTTATTACTTGTCAGAAAGGACTGAATGAACCTCGCTATGCATCATTAAAAGGAATAATGGCTGCAAAGAAAAAGAACATTGAAGAAAAACCAGCATCAGCTTATACACCAACAAGTGAAGTTGTAAGTATGCATCTTCCTGCAGGAAAACAACCCGGACGAATAATCGGAAGTGATGTGTCCGCCGTACCTGAACTGGTCAGACTTTTAAAAGAAGAAGCAAAAGTAATTTAAGGAATACAATTTATGTCAAGTAAAATTTTAGCAATACTCGAACAAAGAGATGGTATCATCAAAAGAGCAGGATTTGAAGCGGCAAGCGCTGCTTCAAAACTCGCCATTGATTTAAAATTATCTGCAGATGCATTGGTCATTGGAGACTCGATATCAAATCTTGATGAAATATCAAAATACGGGATACAAAAAATACATTATCTTAAACACGCTGCATTAACAAATTACTCTTCATCAGCTTATTCAGAAGCGATTTCAGACCTGGTGAAAGAATCTGATTACGATACAATAATTCTTGCAAACACAACACTCGGGAAGGACCTTGCACCAAGATTATGTATTAAGCTGGATGCTGCATGCCTGGTTGATTGTATAAAAATAAATGTAACTGGAGATGAATTAGTATTTACAAGACCATCTTATGCAGGGAAAGCACTTCTTGATATAAAACTATTGAGTAAGAAAAAAGTTGTAACAATCAGACCGAATGTATTTAAAGCTGAAATTGTAAATGCAAATGCAAAATCTGAAGTGATTGTTAAGGAATTGACTGAAGTTAACTTACGAAGCAGAGTCACATCATTCAAGAAATCGGAAGGTAAGCTGGATGTTGCAGAAGCTGATATTATCGTGTCCGGTGGAAGAGGAATAAAAGGGCCAGAAAATTTTCATCTTATTGAGGAATTGGCAGAAGCATTTGGTGGAGCTGTCGGTGCTTCACGTGCAGTAGTTGATGCTGGCTGGCGACCTCATAGTGAACAGGTTGGTCAGACAGGTAAAACAGTTTCTCCGTCACTTTATGTAGCTTGTGGAATTTCAGGTGCAATTCAACACCTTGCAGGTATGTCGTCATCAAAATATATTGTAGCCATAAATAAAGATAAAGATGCACCAATTTTTAATGTAGCCGATTATGGAATTACCGGGGATCTTTTTGAAATTCTTCCTGCATTGACCAGCGAAGTAAAAAAACTTAGACAATCTTAATAGAGAAAATCTTTGCAAAAAATAGCCTGTGAAATTTTAAATCTTTCTTCCAGTCCTGCAACAGGTGGTGCTTATGCCATCCTGTTAAAAGAAATTGACGGAAAGCGTAGGCTCCCAATTATAATTGGTGCATTCGAGGCTCAGGCAATTGCTCTCGAGATTGAAGGAATAAAACCACCCAGACCTCTGACTCACGATTTGTTGAAACAATTAACTGATAGTCTGGGTGCTACTGTGCTTGAAGTGATTATTGATGAACTTAGAGACAACACATTTTTTGCAAAAATTGTACTCGAAGTATCCGGTTTTACACAGGAAATAGACGCAAGACCAAGTGATGCCATTGCTTTAGCCGTTCGTGTTCAATCACCAATCTATGTTTCTGATATTGTTATGGAATCTGCTGCTTTTCTGCCTTCGGATGAAGTAGAAGAAACAGCTGCTCTAAGTTCTGCAACCAACTCAACTGAGCCAAAAAAACCTCCGACTAAAGAAGCAAAACTTGCGGCACTGCAAAACAAACTGAGGGAGGCAATCGAAGGTGAAGAGTACGAAAGAGCTGCAAAAATCCGTGATCAGATTAAGAATCTTACAAGCGAGAATTAAACAGACTAATTGAAGATTTTCTTTCCGATTTTACATTCCAGACATCTTTCCTTAACACAATAATTTCTGAAGAGCTCAATCATAGCCTGATAATTTACACTTCTTCTTGAAGCTTTTTCTAAACCAAGTGTGGATTCCACCTGATCAACGACCATGTTCGAACCGTACTGAGTATATTGAATATACAAATCCTTAACTCTCAATGCTGAATCTTTATTCTCGAAAATTTCAAAATACAAATTAAGAACAGGAAAAAGCACGTTTATTATCATCTCATCAGCTCTTGAAACACCAATAAAATAATTCAACTTTTCTTTTGATAGCTTGTCAAAATTAAAATGAGTCATCCAATAACCATTAGCATCGGTAATAAGATAGTTTCTTAGAATTACATTTGCTTCTTTTACATTCCTATATTCATTAAAATAATTTATTAAAGATTTGAATACACCATTTTCTAAAAAATGTGAAAGCAGAAGTCCACCACCACAAAGTCTGATTGTTGGAAAATTTTGTGGACGACTTTTGAAAAAGTTCCAATCAGTAATTTTGAAAAATGGACCATCATATTTTTCCCGGACAGAATTCCATACTTCAACTAATGTTCTTATATACTCAGCGGTCGCTTCCTCCTTAAAATTAACTTTTTGAGGAATCATTCCACTCACATTAAATAAAGAACTTTCGATAACCGTATTAAAGTTTTCATTTCCTCTGAAATTATTTAGAAAGTTGATATTCACAGCTTTCGCCATCCGAATCATAATTTCTTTATTGCTGGAATATCCGAGCGCTTCAAAAATCATCTCATAAATCAGTTGTTCCCATAAGTGGATATCACTGAAATCTGTTGCAGCATATTTCTTGTTAAAATAATCTTCACCAAAATCATATTTTAAAATTGGTTCTCGTATATTCATTTCTTTGAGATATACCATCTCCTTTAACCGGTCAAGAAATCTTCTGGACTTTCTGTTAAATCGTTCAATGCCAAGTTCAAGAAGAAATTCAAGTTTATCTTTTTTATGAATCGTATCATTTCTGCCGTAACAAGGCATCCTGAATTTTCTGTTTTCTTTTTCAGATTTAACCGCATCGATTAATAATTTATGAATGTTCGATTCAACGAAATCAAGCAGGCATAAAGAGTTGATTTTTCTACCGTCTTTACTATAAACAAAAGGTTGATGTCTGTCCTTTGAAATAACGAGATGTAGAATAACTTTGTTATATTTTTTGTCGAAGAAATGTCCGTGAGTTTTCCAATCGGAGTGCCAGCTATCGATTTCTATATCACCGAGATAAGTAATATTACCAAATTTAATCCTGGCATTAAGAAAATCAGGTCCGGCTGAATCTTTATTGTGGGTACCTGGATCAACAATCTCAATTTTTTCAGAGTTATCCAGTTTAAGTTCCTTTTCAAACTTACCATCTTTCCAGATTTCATAGACGAGTTTTTCGTTAATACTCATTTTAATTCAGTAGTAAACCTAAAATTAAACTCAGCTTTTTCAGTCTAAAGATATTTGCTTTTTCTTATAAAAGAAAATACTAAAAGAAGATTTTTTCAAACGCTATGTGCAGGGCAAAATCGAGTTTTTATTCCGGATGCGTTCTACGAGATATGAACAGCAGTAGCTTTATTGATTACTTTCTGATACCAGATTGTTCAATCGCTGAAGTTCACTTTTAGCTGCTTCTGCAAAATCTTCTCCAATACCTTTTTGAATGATTCCTCTGCTGACATTTATCAGGAAATTGCATCGCTTGTGTTTAAACAAAAGCCCGATAATATCAGAAAGGCTTCCACCCTGTGCACCAACACCCGGTATCAAAAGAGGCAAATCATTGATTAAGTTGAGATTATCATTTAGCTCATTAATTTGTGTGGCGCCAAAAACAAGCCCACAATTCAAATTTTTATTCCACTGATGAACTTTCTTTATAACTTGCTGATAAAGAAATTCACCGGAAATCAATTTTGATTTTTGAAAATCTTCAGAGCCAGGATTGGAAGTCAATGCAAGTATAAAATTAAATTTATCTTCGTAGGAGAGGAATGGTTGAATTGAATCTTCCCCCATATAGGGATTTAAAGTTGAAGCATCAAAATTAAAATGCTCAAAAACAGATCTGGCATATAAATTTGATGTATTACCTATGTCACCTCTTTTTCCATCAGCGATTGTAAAAATGTTTTGAGGGATGAACGATAAAGTTTCATGCAGATTTTCGATACCGGAAGCACCTTCACTTTCATAAAAGGCAAGATTTAATTTATATGCTGCTGCTGAATCTGATGTCGCTTCGATTATCCTTTTGTTGAATTCAATAACAGGATTTTTATAGGTTGATAAATGAGCAGGAAGTTTTTTATGATCAGTATCAAGCCCGACACAAATATATTTTCCTTCAATATTTGCTGACTTAAGTTTTTGGATGGCATTCATTTGAAAATCAAGTGTAATTTTTTCTTGTGCGATATAAATTTGCAAGGATACCAAGCATAAACAAATTGACTAATAATGAACTTCCCCCGTAACTAATAAAAGGTAATGGTATTCCGATAACAGGAAGTATTCCAACTACCATCCCGAGATTAATAATAAAATGAATCAGATAAACAGTAAGTATTCCAATCGAAACTAAACTCAGAAATTCATCCTTGGTGTTGAAAGTAAGCTTTAGAATCCGAAGGAACAGGATCAGAAAAATACTAATGACTATTATGCTGCCAATAAATCCAAACTCTTCGCCGATTACGCAAAATGCAAAATCTGTCCATTGTTCAGGTATAAATTGAAGCTGGGTTTGGTTCCCTGATAAAAATCCTTTTCCTAAAAGTCCACCTGACCCTATCGCTACTTTCGCCTGAATAGTATTATATCCAGAACCAAGCGGATCTGCATTAGGATCCAGGAATGATTGAATCCGTCTTTGCTGATGTGGACTTAATGCATGATAAACGTAATCAGCAAAAAATCCGCTTGCCAAACCGATTGCAAAGATTGATGCACTAAAAAATAAATTTCTCTTGAATGTAATAAGTAAAGCAATCACCAAAAGCATTGCGATTATGAAATAGACAGTACCAAATATTGATGCTATTGCAACAAATGCAGGAGATAAAACTACGAATAATGAAAATGAGCTAATCCCCTTCCAGAAAAACATCATCAGAATAACACCCATAAAAACAATAGATGTGCCCATATCCGGTTCAAGCAAAATTAGCATCACTGGTGTAAAACCAATTATTAAAGTAAAAAGAATATCTTTAAAGGAATCAATATTAGAACTATTTCTGCTTAGATAAGCTGCGATTGCCATAATTGTAGCAATCTTTGCAAGTTCAGATGGCTGGAATCCAACTGCACCAATGACAAGCCAGCTTTTGGATCCGGATATTTGTCTCCCAATACCTAATACAGCTACAAGTAAAAGTAACGATACAATGTATCCCGGGATAGCCAATGTTTTAAAAACATTTGTTGGTAGTGAATATGTAATAAAGAAAATAATGAAAGCAAAAACTCCCCATACTATCTGCCTTTGAAAATTTTCTTGTGCAAATGTATTATTGATTGTCGAACTGTAAATTGCAAGTAATCCAAATCCGAACAGCGCTAATGCAGGCAGGAAGAGACCAAAGTCAAATTTATCTTTTATGTTATAATCAATTCTCACTTATACTCTTTCCTCAATGAGTTTTGACAACTGCAATTTGATTTTCAAGAGTACTTCCTTCTCCCTTAAAGCTATTCATATATGCTTGTATTACATTTTTAGCAATCGGTGCTGCATGAGTTCCACCGAAACCAACGTTTTCAACCAGAACAGCAATTGCAATTTTTGGGTTTTCATACGGAGCAAAACCTACAAACCAGGCATGGTCTTCTCCGTGTGGGTTTTGGGCTGTTCCTGTTTTACCACAGATTTCTACATCAGGCAGTTTTATATGAGTTGCTGTTCCATGACCATTCACTACCAAGTACATTCCTTTTTTTACTATATCTAACGCCTCCTGGCTTACACCAGTACTAATTTCTTTAAATTCGAGAGGTACTAGCTTTTCAGTATTTATATCTATATATCCCTTGACAACATGTGGAATTTTTGTCTTCCCATTATTTGCTATAAGACTTGCATACATCGCTAATTGTAAAGGAGTAACGCTGACTTCACCCTGTCCGATACCAAGACTTGCCATAATACTCCTCGGCCATTTTTCACCGTATCTTTTTATATAGTAATTTTCATCTGGAATTAAACCGGGAACTTCTTCAGTCAGATCAACACCTGTAATTTTTCCAAATCCGAATTTTGTCGCATACTCTTTCCATTTATCAATACCAATTTTATAAATGAGTCTATAGAAAAAAGAGTTACAGGATTTTTCAATTGCGGTAACTACATTAACGGTACCATGATTTCCGTGACATTTGAAGAATCTTCCAAAAGTAAAACCACCACCACATGTGATAGTATAAGATTCATCAATCACGCCCATGTCAAGTGCAGCAATTGCAGCAAGCATTTTAAAAGTTGAACCCGGCGGATGAATCGACATTGTTGCACGATTAAATAATGGTGTAAAAGGATTAGAGTAGATGCTGTCTAAAAAACTTCTTGGTGTGAAATATGAAAATCTATTAAGATCATAATCAGGTGAACTTACCATTGCTAAAATTTCACCGGAAGTAGGTTCAATAGCAACTAACGCACCTCTTTTACCTTTGAATTGTTCTTCCGCTATTCTTTGAGCAGAAGCTTCGATACCAAGAACCAGATCTTTTCCCTTAATTGGAACGATGTCATCTTTTCCTTCCTGAAATCTTCCAATCTGTCTTTGCCGCGAATCCACAAGAACATATTTGTAACCTTTAGTACCGATGATTAATTTTTCATAAGTTTTTTCAATACCATTGTGACCAACATAGTCACCCGGGTTATAAAGTTCCTTTTCCTTGGCAAGTTGTTCAGGTGAGATTTCTTTAGTGTATCCAAAAGTATGGGATGCTATAACCTGAGCAGGGTAAAAGCGCTGCATTTCGATAATATAATCAACACCAGTCAGATGTTCAGAATTTTCTTCATACCAGGCAATAACCTGGAAGTCAACACCTCTGCGAACTTTAACCGGTAAAAATTTAGAATAGATTTTATTTTTCTTCAATAATCCTTTAATATATCCGGGTTCTGTACCTATGACAGCTTCTAAAATTTTATTGAGGCTTGTATCATAGTATGCCGGAGTTATCCTAAGAGTGTACGCAGGTACATTACTGACCAGCACTTTATAATTTCTATCATAAAAAACTCCACGCAGCGGCTGAAGTTCAATACTTTTTATACTATTATCTGTAGATTTTTTATCATATTCAATTGTATAAACGATTTGCATCTGGAATAATCTTCCGGCAAGAATTATCATCGTTGCAATAATAATTGCGAAGATAATCGTTTTACGTCTCAGCGAACCAAAATTTTCAGTCTTCAATCGAATGCTCTTCTATAAGGGACAATTACCACTAAAATACTAACCACAGCAGTATAAATTGAAGGTAATAATGCGTGATTAAATAATGCCTGAACAAAGTTTGTATTAAAATCAATAACTGAGAATAGCGAAAAAATCGTTGCATTTATCAGAGCACATATCACGACAACTAATGAGAACGAATATGTGAACAGATATTTCTCGCGTTTGGTTTCTCCTGAAAAATAACCTGCAATAAAGCCGGCGACAGTTAATGAAAGCATATTGCTTCCAACAAGATTTCCTGAGATTAAATCATACAACAAACCATACAGAGCACCATTGACAGTTCCAATTATCTGACCATTTGCAATAGCGAAATACACTACTGAAATCAAAAGAAGGTTTGGCACAACTTCCTGTATTGAAACAAACGGAATTATTGTTAATTGTATTATAACAACAGGTATGAAAATGAGCAGTGGTATAAAATATTTCAGTTTCATTGCTTGTTATAAAAATTCAGTTCAAGATTATTTTTTTCCACGTTCTCAACCTGCATCAAAACAAATACTGTTTCAACACTTAATACTTCTTCAAATGGATTTATTTGGATCAGATTAAGCAGACCACTTTTATCTTCTTCAATCTTCGAGACTACTCCAACTGGAATTGGAACAGGTATAATAGAGCTTATGTCTGAGGTTACGATTCTGTCGCCAATATCAAAATCAAATGTTCTTGGAACATCTACGATCAATAATTTTTCTCCATCCCATTTCATAATTCCATTTAACCGGTTTTTTTCATTTTTTACTGTCAGCTTGAGATCAACATTTTTAATTGTTCTGATTATTGAAAAATTTTCTGAACAGGATTGAACGATACCAACCAATCCGCGATAGCTAATAACAGGCATTCCCGGTTTTATACCTCTGTTAATTCCTGCGTTAATGGTGATTGTGTTTTGAGTTATAGATAAAGATTTTGATACTATATTCGCCGGCATAAGTGGTAACGAAATAGTGTCTTTCATTGCTAACATACCTTTAAGCTCACTATTTAAAATACCTTGTTCTCTTAAAATGCTCATCTGCAGCATCAATTCTGCATTCAATTCTCTTAATGCCAGGTTTTCCTTTTTTAATTGTGTGATGTTAAATAAGTCGTAGAATATAGCTGTAACAGAAGCAAAACTGCCAAAAGCCAGTGCACGTACTTTTTGAACTTGTGGATTATTATTCTGAGTGAGGAGTGAAAGACTAATAATAACCAGTAAAATTAAAACCAGATATTCCCTGAATTGATTCCAAACATATAAGATCAGCTTGAACATTAATATCTTCTGTTACGAATAAGAACCTTTGAATATTCATTAAGATTTTCAATTACTTTTCCTGCACCACGTGCAACCGCAGTCAACGGGTCTTCAGCAACATGAACCGGCAGATTAGTTTCCATTTTAATTCGCTCGTCGAGACCTTTTAACAAAGCTCCGCCACCGGTCAGCATCACTCCACGATCAAGAATATCAGCAGATAATTCCGGTGGTGTTCGTTCAAGAGTTTGTCGTACAGTATTTACAATCTGTGTAATTGCTTCATTTAGTGCTTCACGAATTTCAACAGAACTGACTTCAGTGGTTTTGGGAATACCACCGACAAGATCACGACCTTTGACTTGAATTGTAATTTCTTCTTTCAAAGGAACGGCTGATCCTACTTCACACTTAATTGCTTCGGCTGTTCTTTCACCAATAAGAATGTTATGATTTCTTTTGAAGAATTGCATAATTGCATAATTCATTTCATCACCAGCAATCCTGATTGATTCTTCGTTAACAATTCCAGAAAGTGCAATCACCGCTATTTCAGTTGTTCCTCCGCCAATATCAATAATCATATTTCCAACCGGTGCATGAACATCAATTCCGATTCCAATAGCAGCAGCCATTGGTTCAGCAACAAGGTGAACTTCTTTTGCGCCTGCATGTTCAGCACTATCCCTGACTGCTCTCTTTTCAACTTCAGTGACTCCACTGGGTACTGCAACCACAACTCTTCTACTGCTTAATGCGCCAGCCTTCACACGTTTAATGAATGCACGAATCATTCCTTCAGCAATTTCAAAATCTGCAATAACACCATCCCGCATTGGACGGGTTACTTTAATTTCTTTATGTTCTCTTCCCTGCATTTCTTTAGCTTTATTTCCAAGCGCGATAATTCTTTTTGAACTTTTATCAAAGGCTACTATTGAAGGCTCATTCAACACAATACCTTTCCCTTTAACGTAGATCAGCGTGTTGGCAGTTCCAAGATCTATTGCAATGTCTGTTGAAAAAAAGTCAATTAATCCCATAAATCCTCTTAATGTTTAAAGTGCCTTATTCCTGTAAAAACCATAGAAATATTTTTATGGTTAGCAGCATCAATTACTTCCTGATCTCTGACTGAACCACCCGGCTGAATTACAGATACGGCACCACAATTTACAATTTCAATTAAACCATCTGCAAAAGGAAAAAATGCATCCGATGCAGCAACAGATCCTGTAAGATCCAATCCGTGCTCCTCTGCTTTCATCTTCGCAATCTTTGCTGAATCGATTCTCGACATCTGTCCTGCACCAACACCAAGTGTTGCTTTATCTTTTACAAATACAATTGCGTTTGATTTTGTGTACTTTGCAATCTTCCATGCAAATTTCAGGTCTTCCAATTCATCAGCAGTAGGTTTTTTATCGGTTACGGTTTTTAGTTTATTTTCATCAAGATCCAATAAATCTGCATCCTGAACTATAGCACCACCGGGAACCGACCTGAATGTAATCTTATCAGTCAAAACAGATTTTTTTTGTTTTAATAATCTTCTATCTTTTTTCTTTTTTAATATTGCAACAGCACCTGCAGTATATTCCGGGGCGCATACAACTTCCAGGAAAATTTCATTCAATTTTTCCGCAAGTTTTTCATCAACAATAGAAGTAAAAGCAACAATTCCTCCAAAAGAAGAAACCGGGTCACATTTTAATGCTTTCAGATAAGCTGCGATTGAATTTTCTCCGATAGCCGCACCAGCCGGATTGTTATGCTTGATGATACTGCATGCGTTTTTTCCAAGACTCTCTGCCAATTCAACTGCTGAAACAAGATCCAGAATATTATTATACGAAAGTTCTTTTCCATGTAAGAATTCAAAGTTTTCATAAAACTCACCATACACGCCTGCTTGCTGGTGTGGATTTTCTCCGTAGCGTAATGCAGAAGCAAGTTTAAAACTTATATTAAAATAATTTGAAGATAAATTCATTTTGGTTTGTAATGAGTTTACAATGTGAGAATCGTAATCCGCCGTGTGTGCAATCGCTGCAATTGCCAATTTCTGTCTTGTTTCCTGACTGATGTTTCCGGCTTTTAACTCTTCAAGAAAAGGTTTGTATTGAGCGGTGTCAGTTAGTATTGAAACATACTTATTATTTTTTGCTGCAGCTCTGATCATTGTTGGACCACCGATATCAATATTCTCAATAAGAGTATCAAGATCAGCATCCGGATTTTTTGAAATTTCTTTGAAGGGATATAGATTAACGCAAACAATTTCTATCGGAAAAATATTGTTTTCTTCGGCTTCTCTCTGATCGGAGGAATTATCTCTTCGCATCAAGATTCCTCCGCTGATTTTTGGGTGAAGAGTTTTTACTCTGCCATGAAATATTTCAGGAAATCCTGTAACGTCTTTAATTTCAGTTACGGAGATTCCACTTTCTGATAAGAGTCTGAATGTATTACCAGTAGCAATCAGTTCAAAACCAAGTTCTTGCAGACCTGCTGCAAAATCAATAATTCCTGACTTATCAAAAACACTGATTAGAGCTAATTTTTTCAATGCATCATATGAGGTTTGTATGAATAAAAATTAAATTGAGACCCGCACCCTGCTATTCTCAACAAAGACTTTGCCAAGTGCAAATTTCTCAATCACGTATGGCAAGAGTTGATGTTCAACGTCCAGAACACGTTCGGCAATCTCTTCTGGTGAATTAACACCTGAAATATCTACACATCTCTGGGCGATAATTCTTCCTGTGTCGTAAGTTTCGTCCACAAAATGTACAGTTGCACCGGATACCTGAGCTGAAGATTTATAAACTGCCTGATGCACTTTAATCCCGAACATTCCAGGTCCACCAAAATGCGGAAGCAATGCAGGATGTATGTTGATAATCTTGCTTCGAAAGGTTTTTATAAAATTTTCGGGAATAAGTTTTAAAAATCCTGCAAGTACAATCAATCCCACATTTAAATTTATAAGAACAGATATAAGTTCGTCGAAGGAGATAAATCCTTCTTTCTTACCAACACAAAAAACCGGGATCGAAAATTTTTTAGCTATATCGAACGCAGGACAATATAATTTATCACCAACCACTGCTTTTACCTCGACAATATTTTTCAGAATTGGTGACTCGAGTATAGCTTTTAGGTTTGAACCCCGACCTGATACAAAGACCGCCAGTGCTAACACATTCCTGTTAAATTATTTGGTCAAAACTACTTAAACAGAATTAATTTATCAAATAACTATGCTGTCATACAATTATTTTTCTTCAAGAGTGAACGAAAGGTAACTGAGTTTATCCTTGAGTTTATTTTCATAATAATAATTTCTGAATTGACCAGCGTAGCCGATAAAAAATTCAGCATCTACATTATTGTTCAATTCTTTGCTGGCTCTTGCAGCATAATAACAAGCGAAGGGTTTTACCCAGAGTTCACATTCATTAAAATTAAAAACAGCAACAGCGTACTCGAGTGATTTTTTAAATTTACCCTGATAAAAAAGTGCGTTGCTGAAACACAGGATAGCCTCAGCGCGTAAAGTATCAGAGACAGGAAGTTCAATAAATTTTTCGAGTGAATCCACTGCAGCTTTAAACTTTCCTGCATCAATCATATTATTTATCAGGATCAACTTCAATTCATTTGAAGCTGGAAGTTTAGTTAAATATTCTTCCCCTTTTTTCTTTGCATACGCGTCATCATCTAAATCCATATTCCCTTCATCAGTTTTATCAAAGTATAATAATGCTGAGAGCGAATCTCCTTCGATAAGATGGCTCAATCCGATTTTTAATGCTACAACACTTTTAAAATGATCATCAACAGTTTGTTCAAGAAACCTGTTGTAATATTTTCTTGATTCATCGTAATCACCTTTGGCGTAAAGAATATTCCCCATAAGCATTGCCGAATAATTTTTCAACTGAATGAAATTTGTATCTGTCGAAGAATAAATTGTCATATAATTTCTTGACGCACTTGATAAATCAAAAGTCTTTACCTGAAGATTTGCTAATGCGAAGCGGAACAATAAATTTTTTGGAAATCTGAATATCAACTCATTTAATAGTTTCTTTGATTGAGCGTACTTAAGCAGGAATTCTGAAAATATCTGAGACAGATAAAACTTAGCTTCAACTTTTGCAAAATTTCCTTTCTTCGATGCAATCTCAAGAAACTGCAATCCTTTCTTTTTATCACCAGCCATTCCAACTAAATTTATTGCCCAGGACCATGTTTGCGGAGCCTGAGATATTGCAAAGTTGAACAATCCTTTTCCCATATATGCATCATAGTATAAACTGTCTTTGGCTAAAAGTTCATCAGAATATAGATGAAATTTTCTTGCAGCAAATACAGCATCAAAATAGTTTTCATCTCTTGTGTAAGCAAAAGTACGATTTCCATAAACGGAACTGAGAATGTATAAACTAAAAAGGTCTGATGAATCACTCTTTAATTTTATCTCAGCTTTTTCAATTGCTGAGTCACTAAGTTCTATGAATTTATTTAAATTACTTTCATCTTTGCTATCAAGATAGAACCAGAGGTAACTTATAGACTTATAATGATATCCTGCAGGATGATCCGGGTACTTACTTAAAATTGAATTAAATGTTTTATCAGATGATTTAAAGTTGAAATTGTAAAGGGCTTCAAGTCCGGTTGATATTCTGGTTTTAAGATCTGATTGAGGATAGATAAAAGTTACATTTAAAGATAAAAAGCAAATTATAACAAGAATAATCTTATATAAATTTTTTAGAAGGTTGTGAGATAACATTTTATCTGGCGGTAAAAGAATTAAATGCTTTTAAAAAAATGATTTTCAGTTTCCACTCTTAACAATAGAATATTCCATCGCGGCTCGCACAAATTCCCTGAACAAAGGATGAGCATTTGTAGCTCTTGATTTTAATTCGGGATGAAACTGACACGCAACAAACCATGGATGATCTCTCAATTCAATCATTTCAACTAATTCTTTATCGGGTGATAACCCGCTGATAACCAAACCATGATCAATCAACTTTTTGCGAAACTTATTATTTACCTCGTAGCGATGACGGTGTCTTTCAGAGATATAATTTGTTTTGTAAGCATCGAAAGCTTTTGTTTTATCATGTATCACACAAGGATAAGCACCAAGCCTCATTGTCGCACCCATTTCTTTAATATCCTTCTGACCGGGCATTAAATCAATTACATTAAATTTCGTTTTCTTGAATTCAGAACTATTTGCATTTTTCATTCCGCAAACATTCCTTGCAAATTCAACAACCGCACACTGCAAACCAAGACAGATACCGAAAAATGGAATTTTATTTTCACGTGCATATTCTATTGCTTTAATTTTTCCTTCGATACCTCTCTCTCCAAAACCACCCGGAACGAGAATTCCTGATACACCCTTTAAAAGTTCCTCCAGGTTATCTGACAAACAATCTTCAGCATTCACTGGTTTAATTTTAACTTTAACCTGATTTGCTGCACCAGAATGAATGAATGCTTCCATAATACTTTTGTAAGCATCAAGATGCGTAATGTATTTGCCGCAAACAGCAATCTCAACTTCACGGGTTGGATTTCTTATTCCATCAACAAAATTTTCCCATTCTTCGAGTTTTATTTTTCGCTCTGGAAGATGCAGACGGCTTGTAACAAGTAAATCCATTTTTTCTTTTTGAAGAACGAGTGGTACTTCATAAATTGAGTGAACATCATACGCAGAGATTACTGCTCTCGAATCAACATTGCAGAATAATGCTATTTTTTCTCTTATATCTTTCGCTAATTTTTTTTCAGATCTGCAAATTAGAACATCAGGCTGGATACCAAGTTCCAACAAATTCTTTACGCTATGCTGAGTTGGTTTTGTTTTTACCTCACCTGCAGAAGCAATATATGGAACCAGTGTAACATGAATTACCATCGAGTTGGCTCTACCAAACTCGAGCATATGCTGTCTCATTGCTTCGATGAAAGGTAAGCTTTCAATATCGCCAACAGTCCCGCCAATCTCAGTGATTATTATCTCGTATTCACCGAGCTCGCTCAGACGGGTAAGTTTACGTTTAATTTCATCCGTGATATGAGGAATAACCTGAACTGTTGCACCAAGATAATCACCTCGTCGCTCTTTTGTAATTACTTCATGATAGACCTGACCAGTTGTAGTATTATTAGCACGTGTCATACTCACATCAAGGAATCTTTCGTAATGACCCAGATCAAGGTCAGTTTCTGCACCATCGTCCGTTACATATACTTCACCATGCTGAAACGGACTCATTGTCCCAGGATCAACATTTATATAAGGGTCAAATTTTTGGATAGTAACGCTAAATCCTCTTTGTTTGAGGAGAAGTCCAAGTGATGAAGCGGTAATACCTTTTCCGAGCGAAGATACAACACCACCGGTTATGAATATGAATTTAACTTTTTTTCCGCGGGACATTTAGTTTTTTTTTTGCTTTCAAATATAGAGTAAGAGGTTTTGATAAACAATCAGCAGTAAGGGAGGGAGATGGTTGATTAAAGAATTTAAAAAGCCGCTCAATAGCGGCTTTGAAAAATTCAAACAATATATATGGTCACTTAATTAAAATCATCTTTTTTGAACTAATATATTTCTCAGCGATTAGCTGATAAATATAAACACCACTTGAAAGATCACTTGCATCAAACTGAACTTCATACCTTCCTGCTTGCTGAATTTCATTAACTAACACTTTAACTCTTCTGCCAAGTATGTCATAAATTACAAGATTTACTAAAGTCCCTCCTTTGAAGGGATTTAGGGAGGCAGGCAGATCATACTTTATTGTTGAAATTGGATTGAAAGGGTTAGGATAATTTTGTAATAATAAAAACACTGAAGGACGTTCTATTATTACACAAACAATTTTAGAGTATTCAAAACTTCCATCGTAATCAACCTGTTTAAGGCGATAAAAATAATATCCTGGTTCATTTGTAAAGTCTACAAAAGTGTAAGAATGCTCTTCTGTTGTCGTCCCGTTGCCATGTACAAAACCGATGCGTTGCCAAACTTGGCTATCAGATTCACTTTTTTCTACCTCAAATCCTTTGTTATTAATTTCACTTGCGGTTAACCAACTAAGAATCACTTTGTTATTAATTGTCTCGCTGTAAAAAGATATTAACTCAACCGGGACATAAGTTGAATCGTAATATTTCATTATCAACCCTAATTCTCCAACGGCATAACCAGAACCAGAATTCAATAAATTTAATCCTGTTATTCTGACACCATTAAGTTCTGTGAACTCAAACCAGTTTTCTCCTCCGTCAGTAGAACGATAAGTCTTATATCCAATTATGAAAATAGTGCTGTCTTTGTATGTACTAAGTTTTGCAATACTAAAACCTGTGAGATTCTGATTCTGAACCCAGATAACTCCTCCATCTGTGGTTTTATAAAGTTTATTACTTTCAAGTAAAAAACCATTTTGATAATCTATGAAAAAAACATCCCTGGATTGCCCAATATTAATATTTAATTGCTCAATCCAGTTTTGTCCACCATCTTTTGTCTTAAAAGGCCTGGCATTCCCATTTGCAGTCCATCCATAAAGAGAATCAACAAAATAAATACTGCTAAATCCTATACTAAGTGGTGCATTCAACTGAGCAAACCAGTTATCTCCTCCATCTGTAGTTTTGAGTATCCCACCTCGGCTTGTCACCGCCCAACCAGTTGTTGGGTTAATAAAAAAGATTTTTCTTATTTGTCCAATCGTGTCAGAAAGTCCCGTTCTGTTTATCAGATTCCAGGTTACTCCTGCATCAGTTGTCTTCAGTATTCTGCTCGGTGCTCCTCCAACAAAACCCGTCAAACTATCTGTAAAGGTTAAACAGGCTAGGGTTGTTGTAAATAAATTTATAGGGAAGTTGGGTATTCCTGACCAGCTTTCTCCTCCATCTGTTGTTTTATAAACAGGTCCTCCTATCCACGTTCCTCCTGCTATGTATCCTGTCATCTCGCTTGTAAAAAACACATCAGCAAAGTTGTCGTTTATTATCATACGTTTCCAGACATCATAACTTCCTTCTGCTTTCCATAATTTTAATCCTGTTCCTGTATTGTATCCTGTTCTTCCTTCTTCAATATATTGTAATTCATATTCTCCTATTCCTCCTGTTATTGTCCAGTTTTGTCCACGGTTTGTTGTCTTCCAAATTCCTATGTTACTCATTACCACGTAACCAGTATCAATACTTATATATTTAATACAGTTCACTTCACTTGTTGTCATCATTCCTCCGGTTACCCACGTGTTCCCACCATCACTGCTGTAAATGTTTTTTGCCGGATAACTTGTTCCTCCATAACCTGCTGCTGCTATGTGCAGCGAGTCTATTACATCAATACTAAATAATGGATAAGCATCTCCGGCTTGTATTATTTCCCAGTTGGTTCCTCCATCGGTTGTTCTCAAAACTTTTCCGTTGGCTGCTATAAATCCATAATTCTCATTCATAAAATCTATCCACCAATAATCAGATGTATAACCGGGTGTTTCTATATTTTGCCAAGTTTGTCCGCCGTCTGCTGTCTTGATAAGTGAGTTTGCATTTCCACAAGCCCAGCCAAGTGTATCGTTTATCATTTGCAATCCCCACAAGTCGCCGGTTACATTGCTTGTAACTTGTGTAAATGTTTCTCCGCCGTCCGTTGAGCGGAGTATAAGTCCACCAAATCCACTTGCAATTACAATCTGTCCGTCATAACTTCTTACTTTAAGTATTGGTGTTGTTGTGTTTGTTTCGCTTACTGTCCAACTTGTGCCTCCATCAGTACTCTTTATCAATGCACCGAGATCGCCAACTGCCCAACCTGTGCCTGCCTGTCCGGTAGGCAGGTCTTTATTTACAAAATTAATTCCCAGATAATCTACTCTCGGTACTTTGGGATTTAACTCTGTCCAAACTCCTGTGCTTACTAAAGGAAATAATTTTCTCTTTTCTTCATCAAGATTCTTTCCTAAATATTTTTGTCCGTAACTCTGGTAGTTTTCACTCAACTCAATTCCTCTTCGGTACTGGACAGGTTTTTCCCGCAAACGGGGCAGGTCTTTTGTTGTGTCTTGCTGTTGTGCAGTAATAAAACAATTAAACAATAAAACAATTATTAATGTTGTTTTTCCAGTAAGGAGGGATTTCATTGCGTTCAACATTTTCTCATCTCTTCATAATGTTATTTTTTAATTCCATTTTAAATTAATGAATTTCCCTAACTAAGCTACAAATCTATTATCCAGAAAATATTTCCAGGCGTGTTTTGTTGGTGTAACTGCGTTGTTTGCATTGTTAACGCTGTCTTGTATTATATCTGTAACTTGCACAATTTTTACTCGGTGAGTCTCGCCGTCTATGATTATGTCTTGGTCAAATAAACTGTCCAAGGTGACAATGTTAGATTCGGGAATGCCTCGGGCATTTTGGTAGTAATCTTTTACATCAATTGATGTTTGATCAAGTGAGTTATATACAACAAGAACACGATTGGCATCAGGAATCCCTGCAAAGGTTGGTGTTTGTGCTTCAGCTATATTAAAGCTGAAAAGAAAAAGTATAGAAAACAGTAAAAATGAATTTTTCATTTTGCACTCCCTTTTTTTAAGTGATGAAATCCGCAATGAGAGCGGAGTTAATTATTTGAGTAAAACCAACTTCTTAACATCATAAAATCCTTTGTCTGTTGTCATTTTATAAAAGTAAACTCCAGAAGCAAAATCGTTCAATTTAACCTCTAGATTATAAATTCCTTTTTCTTTTTCCTCATTTAATATTTGCTTTACAAGTTCTCCATTAATTGAATAAAGGTTGATTTCAACGAAAGATTTTTGGGGAAGAGTAAAAGAAATATTTGCTATTGGATTGGCAGGATTGGGGTAATTCTGAGAAAGATAGAAGTTGAGAGAAGATATTTCTATCTCTATTATGGTTGAATATTCAAAAGTTCCATTAAAGTCAATTTGCTTTATCTGATAATAAATTTTGCTGCCGTATATTTTATGGTCAATAAATGAATATTCACTTTTTTCAGTTGTTGTGCCAGCGCCTCTAACAAATCCTATTTTGACCCAGTTATTATTGTCGTAAGATCGAAATAATTCAAATCCGAGGTTATTTATTTCGGTAACGGTAATCCAACTTAAATGAATTTTATTATCAGTATACTCCGCAGAGAAATCTATTAGTTCAACTGGAATATAGGTTGTATCGTTATAACTTAAAACCAAACCTAAGCTGCCAACCGCATAGCCTTGTATGTTAGTTGGTGCATAGAAACTATTAATACCTGTTGGTACATCATTGGTAAATTCATACCAGGTATTACTGTAATCGTTTGTTATATAGTATTGCGAAAAACCTATAATAACCCAATGAATAGGATCTGGGAAAAAATAAAATTTACGGGCACCTATAACCTCTGGAATTCCTGTCCAAGTCAAACCTCCATCAATTGTTTTAAACAAAGAATTGTTTATTGAAGAATATTTTGCAAACCAACCGCTATCCGTATTAGTAAAGTAAACGTCATCTGAATTCCAAATAATTGTATTTGTTTGTTGAATCCAGTTATTACCTCCATCAGTTGTCTTATAAGGTCTTCCACCTGATACCCAACCATATAAAGTATCGGAAAAATTTATACTAGTAAAATGAACGCTCGCTGGAGCTGTAAACTGTGTAAACCAGTTTTCACCTCTGTCTGTAGATTTATAAATTACATTACTTCGTACTGCCCAGCCAATTTCCTGGTTTACAAAAAATATTTTTCCTGCTCCGCCCTGTCCTCCATTAGGAACGTACCACGTTACTCCACCATCAGTAGTTTTATTAATTTGGTAGCTTCCTACAAAACCTGTAAGGCTATCCAGAAATAATAATTCGTTACCACTTGGTGCTCCATTTACAACATTCCAACTGATTCCGCTATCGTTAGTTTTGTATAAACTGCCATATTCGTAGCTTGGACTTACAACAAATCCTTTCTGTTCGCTTGTAAAAAACACATCAGCAAAGTTGTCGTTTATTATCATACGTTTCCAGACATCATAACTTCCTTCTGCTTTCCATAATTTTAATCCTGTTCCTGTATTGTATCCTGTTCTTCCTTCTTCAATATATTGTAATTCATATTCTCCTATTCCTCCTGTTATTGTCCAGTTTTGTCCACGGTTTGTTGTCTTCCAAATTCCTATGTTACTCATTACTACATAACCAGTATCAATACTAATATATTTAATACAGTTCACTTCACTTGTTGTCATCATTCCTCCGGTTACCCACGTGTTCCCACCATCACTGCTGTAAATGTTTTTTGCCGGATAACTTGTTCCTCCATAACCTGCTGCTGCTATGTGCAGCGAGTCTATTACATCAATACTAAATAATGGATAAGCATCTCCGGCTTGTATTATTTCCCAGTTGGTTCCTCCATCGGTTGTTCTCAAAACTTTTCCGTTGGCTGCTATAAATCCATAATTCTCATTCATAAAATCTATCCACCAATAATCAGATGTATAACCGGGTGTTTCTATATTTTGCCAAGTTTGTCCGCCGTCTGCTGTCTTGATAAGTGAGTTTGCATTTCCACAAGCCCAGCCAAGTGTATCGTTTATCATTTGCAATCCCCACAAGTCGCCGGTTACATTGCTTGTAACTTGTGTAAATGTTTCTCCGCCGTCCGTTGAGCGGAGTATAAGTCCACCAAATCCACTTGCAATTACAATCTGTCCGTCATAACTTCTTACTTTAAGTATTGGTGTTGTTGTGTTTGTTTCGCTTACTGTCCAACTTGTGCCTCCATCAGTACTCTTTATCAATGCACCGAGATCGCCAACTGCCCAACCTGTGCCTGCCTGTCCGGTAGGCAGGTCTTTATTTACAAAATTAATTCCCAGATAATCTACTCTCGGTACTTTGGGATTTAACTCTGTCCAAACTCCTGTGCTTACTAAAGGAAATAATTTTCTCTTTTCTTCATCAAGATTCTTTCCTAAATATTTTTGTCCGTAACTCTGGTAGTTTTCACTCAACTCAATTCCTCTTCGGTGCTGGACAGGTTTTTCCCGCAAACGGGGCAGGTCTTTTGTTGTGTCTTGCTGTTGTGCAGTAATAAAACAATTAAACAATAAAACAATTATTAATGTTGTTTTTCCAGTAAGGAGGGATTTCATTGCGTTCAACATTTTCTCATCTCTTCATAATGTTATTTTTTAATTCCATTTTAAATTAATGAATTTCCCTAACTAAGCTACAAATCTATTATCCAGAAAATATTTCCAGGCGTGTTTTGTTGGTGTAACTGCGTTGTTTGCATTGTTAACGCTGTCTTGTATTATATCTGTAACTTGCACAATTTTTACTCGGTGAGTCTCGCCGTCTATGATTATGTCTTGGTCAAATAAACTGTCCAAGGTGACAATGTTAGATTCGGGAATGCCTCGGGCATTTTGGTAGTAATCTTTTACATCAATTGATGTTTGATCAAGTGAGTTATATACAACAAGAACACGATTGGCATCAGGAATCCCTGCAAAGGTTGGTGTTTGTGCTTCAGCTATATTAAAGCTGAAAAGAAAAAGTATAGAAAACAGTAAAAATGAATTTTTCATTTTGCACTCCTTTTTTTTAAGTGATGAAATCCGCAATGAGAGCGGAGTTAATTATTTGAGTAAAACCAACTTCTTAACATCATAAAATCCTTTGTCTGTTGTCATTTTATAAAAGTAAACTCCAGAAGCAAAATCGTTCAATTTAACCTCTAGATTATAAATTCCTTTTTCTTTTTCCTCATTTAATATTTGCTTTACAAGTTCTCCATTAATTGAATAAAGGTTGATTTCAACGAAAGATTTTTGGGGAAGAGTAAAAGAAATATTTGCTATTGGATTGGCAGGATTGGGAAAATTTTGAAATAGTTCATACTCTAAAGGAACTGAAAAATAAATTTCTATTTCTTCGCTATAATTATATGTACCGTCAAAGTCTGTTTGCTTCAGTCTGTAACAATAAACTCCTGACTCAGTTAAAATATCTTTGTATGAATAGTAATTAATTTCCGTAGAGTTTCCTTTACCTTCAATAAAATCTAAATCAATCCATTCCTGCTCATTCAGTTTTTTTCTTTGTATATAAAAACCTCTGTTATTAGTTTCGGTAGCAGTAGTCCATTGAAGGTTGGTTTCATTTTCGTTTAACCAACCTTCAAAGTTTATTAACTCTACTGGAACTGTTTCATCATAGTATTTAAAGATTAAACCCGTGTTGCCAACCAGGAATCCAGAATTAACAGCAAATAAGTCGATTGTCATCCTCCATCCTTGATTGGCTAGTTCAGGGAATTCAGTCCAGTTAATACCCGCATTTGTTGTCCTATATACCCTATCACCAGTAATGAATATATTCTCTGAATCAAAATAACCAAATCGTCCAGATCCGAAACCAGTTAGTAATGAATCTAAAGTCCAATTTATACCTCCATCAATAGTCTTATAAAGCTTATTCCAGTCTAATAACCATCCATTAAGTGTATCTTTAAAATATACGTCATCTGTTTGATAAAAGTTTAAATTTGTTTGTTCAATCCAATTCTCTCCTCCATCTGTTGTTTTAAATGGTCTTCTATTAAGAATAGAAGCCCAGCCATATAAGGAATCTATAAAATGAATACTTGAAAAATATCCAGCACCTGGTGAATTTAATTGCACGAACCAGTTTTCTCCCCTGTCTGTTGTTTTCATAATTTGTTTACTCTTAATTGCCCAGCTAATTAATTGAGTTTGGGAGAAAAATTTTATGATTGCTCCAATAGTATCTGTTAATCCGGTTATATTTGTTAAATACCAGTTTTCTCCGCTATCAATTGTCTTATATATTTTCGGTCTTGATACACCTATAAAACCATTTGAACTGTCAAGAAAATTCATTGCATCCATATACAAAATTTGATTGTAAGGGAATGTCAGTAAGGTATCTAAGGTGTATCCTCCATCGTTTGTCGTGTATATAAGGTCCTTACTGTTTATTATACCCTTATACTCATCACTAAAAAAAATATTAAGTAAATCAGCATTTACAATTGTTCTACTCCAGTTTTCACCTTCATTTGTGGTTTTTGCAAGAAGCATTTTACCTCCGGTAACAAAGCCCTTTTCTTCTGTTGGGAAAGATAAGTTTGTTGTCAATGCTTTTGAACTTCCTAGATTAAGATCAATAATTTCATACCAACTAACACCACCGTTAGTAGATTTATAGAAGCCGCCTGAAGATGCTAAACATCCTTTTACTTCATCCATAAATTTTATTTTATTTATTTCCGGTGCACTTATTCCTCCTCCTCCTGCATACAACCAATTATTACCGCCGTCGGAAGTATAAACAACCTTTCCAGCAAAGCCCCCTGCAGATGCTCTGAGTGTATCAATAGCATAAATTGTGTAGAGACTTCTCGTATCTCCAGCTATTTGTGTTATCCAGCTTACTCCACCATCTGTTGTTTTCAACACAATACCCGAACTTGTGCACATATAACCAAATGATGTGTCAATGAAACTTACATCCCAGTATGGTGCAGTTGGATATGGCATAGATTGTTGCACCCAGATTAATCCGCCATCAGTTGTTTTTAAAGCAGTTCCTCTTTCTCCTACCATCCATCCAATCTCATCGGTTATCATCTGCAGATTCCAGATGTTTCTTGTCGTCGGGCTTGACAACTGGATCCACGTTTCTCCTGCATCTTCTGAGATTATAATTATTCCTCCATCGCCTGCTGCTATAACTCTTTGTCCGTTATTTACTGAAGCAACTGTTCTTAATGTATTTTCAACTCCGCTTTCATACCATATCCACTTCTGTCCTCCATTCGTTGTTTTAATTACTGCACCGCCTTCGCCTACTGCCCAGCCGGTGCCTGCCTGTCCGGTAGGCAGGTCTGCATTTGCAAAATCAATTCCCCAATAATCCACTCTTGGTATTAATGGATGAACTTCAGTCCATACCCCGGTAGATTGAAGTGGGAAGAGAGAATAGTCACGAGTTAATCCAGGCTGTACAGATCGTTCCTCTTGCTGGGCATAGTTCATCGAAGGTAATAATAGTAAGACAAGCAGCAGTGAGAGGAGAAAATTAAATTTCAGGGATTTTTTGTTAAACATATAAATACCCGTGATAATTGCTGATTTAATTTTAAGAAATTAATTTTTGAAACGCAAATAATGATGTTATAGTAACTTCTTGAGACTTCTGAAAAATCAGGTTATAAAGCCAAAAATACTTTGAATTAATTTTTTTCTTTTTTTTATGAGTTTTTATTCAACGATTATATCAGCTATTACTTCTTTAACATAGTGCCAGCCCCCATCTCCCTGTAATGTGGTGTCAACTATCTCTTCATTATTCCAACGGAATTCACAGCCGTAAGAAGCAGGATCAGACAATGTGATCGGAACAATATTTATCGGATCTGGGATACTTCTTTTCTCAACATAGTAATTTTTTATTTTAAGTGAAGTTGAATCACCATTCATTGGGTTGGTATAAACTACTAAAACTCTTTCAGGGCTTGGAATTTCATCGGTAGTTTGAGCAAAAATTAATATAGATAGGAGTAATATCTGAGAACAAGTAAATAAAATTTTCATAACCTCTCCCGTTATTTGATGAATAATAATTTTTTTGTTTGTGAAAAACCCGTAGAGCTTTTAAGCGTATAGAAATAAACACCCGTGGATAATTCTCTCAAATCAATTTCTTTTGTATATATGCCAGCCTGAGTGTTCTCGTAAATCAGAGTTGAAACTTTTTCACCTTTGATATCATACAGATACATTTCAATAAAAGATTCCAGCGGGACGATATATTTTATTATGGTGGTTGGATTAGTTGGGTTCGGGTAATTCTGAAAGAGTTCAAAATTATTTAAGTAAATTTTTATTTCAATAATATTAGAATATTTAAATAAACCATTGTAATCAATTTGTTTAAGTCTATAAAAGTACATTTGATTTTCAATATTGGTATCTTCAAACGAATAATTTTGTCTTTCTGATGTTGTGCCTTTACCAGAAACAGTACCTATAACTTCCCAATGAACTTTGTTTTTTGAGCGTTGTATTTCAAATCCCATATTGTTTTTTTCAGTTGCTGATTGCCAGCTTAATAATACATTCAAATTTCTTAACTCTGCTTTGAAGCCTGTTAATTCAACTGGAACTATTGTTGTGTCCAAATAATTCATAACAAGACCTCTTACTCCTATCGGGACACAAAAATAATTATAAGGTGCATAAAGATTTAAAAAAGAAGTACCTACATCCGACATTATATTAATCCAGGTATTTCCTGTGTCTATGCTTTCATAGATATTCCAAGTAATTAGAAAGTGGGTATTACTAATTAATTTGAATCGCGAAGTGTAGGCTGAGATTTGAGTATCCTGATACCAAGTAATTCCTCCATCATTAGTCCTATAAAGCTTATTCTCGCTTAATAACCATCCGTTAAGCGTATCTTTAAAATATACATCATTAGTCTGATAAAAGTTTAAATTTGTTTGTTCAGTCCAATTTTCTCCTCCATCTGTTGTTTTAAATGGTCTTCTACTTAATACTGATATCCAACCATATAAAGAATCAACAAAATGAATACCGGAAAAATATCCGGCTCCTGGCATATTTAATTGCACAAACCAATTCTCTCCCCCGTCATTTGTTTTCATTATGCGTTTATTGCTAATTGCCCAACCTATATCCTTTGTCAAAAAGAAAAACTTAATTATTACCCAGGATGAATCCACTAACCCTGTTATATTGGTTCTATGCCAGCCTTGCCCTCCATTTGTGGTTTTGTAAATTCTTGCAGGCAATGTTCCGATGAAGCCGTTCAGACTATCTGTAAATGTCATTCCTTCCATAGAAAAAATTTCATTGTACGGAAAAGTTAAAATAGTATCTAAAGATTGTCCTCCGTCATTTGTTGTGTAAATTAGGTCGGTACTGTTTATAAACCCATTTTGTTCATCCTTAAAGTAAACATTAAATAAATCTGCATTCACTATTGTTCTTCGCCAGCTTTCACCTTCATTTGTGGTTTTTGCAAGAAGCATTTTACCTCCGGTAACAAAACCTTTTTCTTCTGTTGGGAGAGATAAGTTTGTTGTAAATACTGAGGAAAATTCCTGATTAAGATCATTATTTTCATACCAACTAACACCTCCGTTAGTAGATTTATAGAAGCCGCCTGAAGATGCTAAAAATCCTTTTACTTCATCCATAAATTTTATTTTATTTATTTCTGGTGCACTTATTCCTCCTCCTCCTGCATTTAACCAGTTAATACCTCCATCCGTTGTATAAACAACCTTTCCTGCGAAGCCCCCTGCAGATGCTCTGAGTGTATCAATAGCATAAATTGTGTAAAGACTTCTTGTATCTCCAGCTATTTGTGTTATCCAGCTTACTCCACCATCTGTTGTTTTCAACACAATACCCGAACTTGTGCACATATAACCAAATGATGTGTCAATGAAACTTACATCCCAGTATGGTGCAGTTGGATATGGCATAGATTGTTGCACCCAGATTAATCCGCCATCAGTTGTTTTTAAAGCAGTTCCTCTTTCTCCTACCATCCATCCAATCTCATCGGTTATCATCTGCAGATTCCAGATGTTTCTTGTCGTCGGGCTTGACAACTGGATCCACGTTTCTCCTGCATCTTCTGAGATTATAATTATTCCTCCATCGCCTGCTGCTATAACTCTTTGTCCGTTATTTACTGAAGCAACTGTTCTCAGTGTGTTCTCAACTCCGCTTTCATACCATATCCACTTCTGTCCTCCATTCGTTGTTTTAATTACTGCACCGCCTTCGCCTACTGCCCAGCCGGTGCCTGCCTGTCCGGTAGGCAGGTCTGCATTTGCAAAATCAATTCCCCAATAATCCACTCTTGGTATTAATGGATGAACTTCTGTCCATACCCCGGTGGATTTTAAAGGGAAAAGAGATTTATCCCGAGTTAATTGTGGTTGTAAGGATCGTTCTTCCTGCTGGGCATAGTCCAAGGAAGCAAACAATAGTAAGACAAGCAGCAGTGAGAGGAGAAAATTAAATTTCAGGGATTTTTTGTTAAACATATAAATACCCGTGATAATATTTGTTAGAAATGTAAAAAATTATTTTGAGAAAAGCGAGAGCGTATAGGTAAATTTTCAGTAATGATGTTTTCATAAAACTAAGAATCTATAGAATTGATATAGAAACTCAGACTTATCCACCTTGGTGGTTATGACTACTTTTAATAAATAAGCTGTTGGACTAACCTGCGATTGTTACAGCGCTGGAATAGATTAAGGTCAATTTATTAGCAATTTAAAGTAAAATAAAATCAAGGATTGCATTTTCACTCTTCATAGATGAGGATAATCTTTCGTTAATTAATTTCACTTTAGATTTGCCATTAGGCATGAATTTTCTTATTCTTACAAAAAGAGATTAATAAATTGGAACCCAGTATTAAAATATCTGCAATATTTCCTGTTAGTGCTAAGAAACTATACGATTCATGGTTAAATAGTAAAATTCATACTACTTTTACAGGAACTAAGGCTCACATTGAACCAAGAAATGGTTCATCATTCTCGATCGCAAATGGTTTTATAACCGGAACGAATATGATTTTACAGCCTTTTGGACGAATAGTTCAAAGCTGGAGAACAACAGATTTTCCTGAGGGAGCAATAGATTCCAAAGTTGAAATCCTGTTTGAAAAACACAACAACAGTACAAAGCTTACCATAATACATACTCAGCTTCCATCAGGAGAGGAAAAAAAATATGAAAAATGCTGGAAGGAACATTACTTAAAACCGATGAAGGCATACTTTCAAAAAGCTAAAGCCAGCAGCAAAACAAAATAGAGATTTCGATACATACCCTCCAAAATCAACTTGAACTGCCTTCAAAATTTCAATTATATTTGATATTATTTTTAGAAGATTTAAAAAGCAATTGTTGAAAAAAATTTGTTTCTCTTTAATATTTAGCGGTTTATTTTGCCTGACGACATTTGCACAGGATACCACTCAAAGTCTTGCATTCAAAAATAAAGGACCACAGCAAACTTCACCACATTTTTACAGACCTGATCTGGCTTACCAGATATGGCAAAAGTTTAGATTAACTCAGGAAGCAAATGCTGGTGATCCGCTTGCACAACACGAACTTGGCTTGAGATTTTTACTTGGTGAAGGGATTCCTGCTGATACAGTTCAAGCAATTTATTGGATTAAGAAAGCTGCTGATCAAAACCTGACTTCTGCTAAATATAATTACGCAATTATGCTGTTTAATGGAATCGGGGTTTCGTGGGATCCTTATACTGCATTTAAGCTTTTCCAAAGTGCTGCTAATGATGGAATGGTTCAGGCACAGTATGTTGTTGGAATTTTATACACCGATAACCTTACTGTAAAACGGGATTATAATCTGGCTTACTACTGGATTAAAAAAGCCGCTGATGAGGATTATGAACCAGCGAAAGAAATTGCAGCGAAACTTGAACCCAAAGTTTCACAAAATGTTGTTGATTCACTTCTGAGTCAATCAGGAAAACCTGAAGAAAAAAATCCTATACCTGATCCATCAGAAAACCTTACTTCAAATCTTGGTTTGGTTTTTATTGATTTCGATTCAATTAGTGATTCTTCTATAGTTATTTCCGATAGTGTTTTAATTGAACAGTTAGAAATTATTGGTTCTGATAGTCTTTCGAAAATCTTATTAGCTGAAAAACCAAAATCACTAAAAGATTTGTGTACTCCGGGAAATGTTGAGATTCTGAAAACGCTTGCTGAAATAGGAAGTCCTGAAGCTCAAAGCATCATCGGTCGGATGTATGAACAAGGAATTTATTTTAAGAGTAACCTGGTAGATGCAGCTACATATTATTATTTGTCTCTAAGAAATGATTCTCCTTCCGGCACATACTTGCTCTGGCAATTATCACAGAAAGAAAATTTTATACAAATAGTTGAGCAGGAAAGTAATAATGGTAATGTAGTTGCTAAATATTTATGGTACGGCTTAACTGCTGTTGGTTTTGATAAAAGGATTACGATTACAGATGCGATCAATTTACTGGATGAGTCTGCAAATGCTTTATACCTTCCGGCAATCGTTGAATCAGGATTGAATTACTACTCAAACAGATTTGGAAGATATAATCCTGATACAGGATTGACTCTCTGGAAAGATGCAGAGAAACTCGGAAGTAAAGAGGCTGGAATCAGATTAACTGTTTCAAAGCTGCTTGATGAATTCAGTAGTTACAATAAAACTGAAGATTTCAAAAAAATAAAAAAAGCTGCTGAAGAAGGTTCTCTGTTCGCTATGGTTTCAACTGGAATTTGCTATGCTAATGGGTTTGGCGTATCTCCATCAAAATCTGATGCGGTAAATTATTTTAAGATGGCAGCACAGCGTGGAAGCAGATTCGCTTATGAAGAATTGAAACGCATTTATGATGAAATGAGACCTGAAGATCCACAATTTCTAATTTCAAATTGAAGTTATGAATCACCTGCCAAAACTACCTGAATGGGGTACAAGTATTTTCACAATTATGTCAAGGATGGCTGCTGAGTACAATGCATTAAATCTTGCACAAGGTTTTCCTGACTGGAATTGTGATGATGAGCTGATTGATCTTGTTCACCATTTCCAGAAAAAAGGATTTAACCAATATGCGCCGATGCAGGGTATTCAATCACTTCGTAAAATTATTTCAGAAAAGATTGAAAAACTTTACAACAGACATTATGATTCTGAAGAAGAAATAACAATAACCGCCGGTGCAACTCAGGCATTGTTTACAGCAATAAGCTGTGTTGTGAAAGCTGGTGATGAAATAATAGTATTTGAACCTGCTTATGATAGTTACGTACCTGATATTCTTTCCAATTATGGAATCCCGGTTTACATTCCACTCCTTCCCGGAAATTACTCAGTCGATTGGGATCTTGTCCGAAAAAAAATTACCAGCAAAACAAAAGCAATTATTATCAATACACCACATAATCCAACAGGAAGTCTTCTGAATGAAAATGACATTATTCAACTTGAACAGATTATAAAGGAAACCGGAATATTAATAATCAGTGATGAAGTATATGAGCATATTACTTTTGATGGCAATAAACATTTGAGTCTTGCAAGTTCAGAGGAATTAGCTAAACGAACATTCGTCATTTCTTCATTCGGGAAAACATATCACACAACCGGTTGGAAGATGGGTTATTGTGCAGCACCTGAGTTTCTTACAAAAGAATTCAGAAAGATGCATCAATTTGTAGTATTTTCTGTTAACACTCCCATTCAATTTGCTTATGCAGAATTTATGAAACAGGAAGAAAAATATCTGTCGCTTGGTAAATTTTATGAGCTCAAACGTGATGTCTTTCTGAGTGAAATTCAATCTGCTTCCGGACAATCAAAATTCAAAACTCAAAAATGTTCAGGTACATATTTCCAGCTTCTGGATTACTCTGATATCTCTGATAAACCTGACTTAGAATTTGCAGAATATTTAACTAAAGAAGTCGGTGTAGCCGTAATTCCTCTTTCACCTTTTTACAATGATCGAAAAAGCAGATCAATAATCAGAGTTTGTTTTGCTAAATCTGATAATGTGCTCATAGAAGCAGCAAAAAAGCTCAACAAAATAACTGACGTTATATGAACAGAACTGAACAAATTAATCTTCGGAAAAAAGCAGCTCACATTTCACTTGCAATCGGCATTGGAATGTTCATCACAAAGATGACAGCTTATTTAATTACCGGGTCAGTAGCAATTTTTTCTGATGCTGCTGAATCTGTTGTTCATGTAGCCGCAACAGGAATGGCATTGTTCAGTATTATTTTAAGTTCCAAACCTGCTGATGAATCACATCTTTACGGTCATGGCAATGTTGAATATTTTTCTGCTGGGGTTGAAGGACTTCTAATTCTGCTGGCAGCTGGTGTAATAATTTATGAGGCAGTCAGCGATTTAATTGCTGGTCCTGTTTTACAATCCTTAAATGTTGGAGTAATTTTCATAAGCATTGCGGGAGTTGTTAATCTTGGACTTGGCTATTATCTGATAAAAACCGGAAAGAAAACAAATTCAATAACTCTGATTGCTGACGGCAAACACGTACTGACAGATGCTTACACAAGCATCGGAGTTCTGGTTGGAGTAATATTGGTAATATTCACAGGTTATATTCTGCTCGATCCAATTCTTGCCATCATAGTTGCAATAAATATTATTTTCACCGGTTATAAACTAATAAGTGAATCAGTGCGCGGTTTGATGATGGAAACTGACCCTCAGATTCTTAAAAATATTTCGGATAAACTCATCTCAATGAAAAAAGATTATTGGATAGATGTTCACGAATTGCGTTACTGGCAATCCGGTGACAGAATGTTTATTGATTTTCATTTGATACTTCCCTATTACTTTACTATCGAGCAATCTCATAAAGAAGAAAAGAGGATTGAAGAAGAGCTTGGTAAAGATTTTCCTAACCTGTTTGCAGGAAAGTCAGGTTCTCAGCTAAAAATTCATTTTGATTTTTGCACATCAGAGCTTTGTAAATTCTGCGGATATAAAATCTGTAATGTACGAACTGAGGAAAAGAAAGTTAACTTTGAATGGAATGTTGAGAAGCTGGCAGGTAAAGCAGTGTATAAGATTTTACCTAAGTAATGGTCTTAGGATCTTTAACTTTTGTTAAAATCAGTAATCCAATAATAAAGAAAAATGCTATCGAGATGATGGCGATTCTCTGATCGCCTGATAAAAAGCTGACCAATCCAAAAACTAATGGTCCAATAACCGCAGAACTTTTTCCAAAGAATGAATAAAATCCGAAGAACTCGGTTTTTTTCTCAGGTGGAGTTAATTTGCTCATCAAACTTCTGCTGGTTGATTGACTTGAACCCATTGCCGAACCAGCTATCAATCCAACAATATAAAAACCTGTTTTATCATACACGAAAAATGCTAATGCAACAGTAACGAGCCACATAAATAATGTTATGACAATAGTTTTCTTCTGCCCGATTTTATCTGCAATTATTCCAAACAGCACAGAACCTAAAATCGCAGTTGTCTGAACAACAATAAAAAAGATAAGAAGTTCCATTTCTGAAAAACCGAGTGTTGTACTTGCATAGTTTCCTGAAAAGAAAATTACTGTATTCACTCCTTCTATATAAAAAAAGTAAGCGACCAGAAAAATTGCGAGGTTCTTGTAATTTTTTAAATGCGTTAAAGTTGTCCAGACTCTTCCTAATCCAATTGAAATAAATGATTGGTGTGTCTCAACTTTGTTTCTCGTTTCCTTCAAAAAGAAAAATAGCGGCAGAGAAAAAAACAAAAAGAAAGCCGCAGCAACTGGAAAAGTTTCTTTAATCATTGATGCTTCAATCAGAGGAAAAACTATTGCCAGTGTGGCTAATGAACCGAGATATCCCATACCAAAACCATAACCGCTAACTCTGCCATAATTTTTTGGAGTTGTAATTTCCGGAAGGAAAGCATCGTAAAAAACAAGACCTGCTTCAAAACCAACATTTGCAATAACGAAAATGACAATCCCCCAGAAAATTTGTCCGGGTCCGATAAAATAAAGTGAAGCCGTTCCAATAACGCAAAGTGATGTGAAGAAAAGAAGAAATCTTTTTTTGCCTGCACTAAAGTCAGCGATTGCACCAAGTACAGGTGAAATTATTGCAGTAATAATCATTGCAATACTTGTGCTGATACTCCAGTATAAATCACCGATTGCTTCATTTCCTGCAACCGTTTTCTTAAAGTAAACTGCATAAAGAAAAGTTACAACGATGATTGAAAAAGAAGTGTTGGCAAAATCAAAGAGAGTCCAGACAAATACTCTTCCTTTGTCTTTCATCGGCTATTGCTTTGAAGGTGATATTGATTCTTCGACAAGACCCCTGCCAGTTTTATTTAATCTTCCCTCTTTTTTTTCTTCAGCAAGTACTGCATCGAGTATTCCATTAATAAATTTTGCACTTCCTGCTGTACTGAAATCTTTTGCAATTTCTATTGATTCGTTGATAGATACTTTTGGAGGTATATCCGGAAAAAATAAAAGTTCACAGATACCTATCCGCAGAAGAATTTTATCAATTAATGCAATCCGGTTCATTTCCCAGTTCGTTACTCTCCCTACTATTCGCATATCCAGTGCTTCAAGATTGTCAAGTACTTTTCTAACGAGGTTTTTAGCAAATTTTTTTTCTACTTCTTCACTAATATCGCTTAGGATTTCTTTTGAGAGTGGCTGAAGTGATTCTTTATTCATTTCATACGCATATAAAATTTGCAGAACTTTCTCTCTTACTATCCTGCGTTTCGATTTGTTGGTCATTTTTTAAGAACAATTTTAAATTTCAATATTCAGACTTAATCTTGCTGCAAATATCAGAACAGTTTTTTATAAAGCAAAATTCCAAAAATTAAATACAGCAATACATTCTCGGATCTTGGTAAAGATCTTATCATTAAATTCTTGTTTGTGAGCTGATTGAGCAACTTTAATATCAAGATTGAAAAACTTACTAATCTCAATCGCTCTTGGCAAATGGTATGCATCCGATATTATTATTATATCAGAAATATTTTTTTGATTAGCAACAAGTTCATCTGAGATCCACCTGATTTGATCACTCGTTGATGAAGTGACGTTCTCTATCACAACTTTTGATGTATCAACTCCTTTTATGCGGGCATACTCGAATGCTACTTCGGATTCGCTCAACTCTCCCGGAGCTTTACCGCCTGTTAAAACAATTTCTCCTGCAAATCCGTCTTTTAAAAGCTCCAATGCTTTATCTACTCTCGAAGAAAGTGTTGGACTTGGAATATTTCCACTCCATACAGCAGCACCTAAAACTACTGCAACATTTTTTTTACTTTTTACCAGCACCCATCTTCCCGATGTATAGCTTATATTATCTATGAAAAGTATAATGGCAATCAGAAACAGCAGTAGTATAAAGAATGACCTGGTGATAATCCGAATAATCGAAACCTTTTTAGCGCTGATTACCTGACTCCAGATGAACACTAAAAAATAAATCAAAGAAAAAAAGTAGAAAAGGAATAATAATCCTGTGAGCACTTTATTAAACGGTTGATCGAAGAAATAAGCGGAAGTTTTAATTATTTCAACCTTCGTTGATATTATTGATACCAATATCAAAAAATAACTTATAAGTATAAAAATATTGATACTCTTAACTGATATTATTTGCTTTCCTTTCCTCAGGGAAATAAAAATCCCTGCAATAATTCCGGCATAGATTAATAAATTAATAAAGTTTCCTGTCTTCAGAATAGAAAAATTATTTATGGAAAGATCCTGATTGTAATATTTAAATAGATACAGAATTATCAACTGCATAAATAATAAAATAACAGAGATCAGAATTTTTCTATTTGCTGTAACTTTCGACATACAATGATGATAATTGTTTATTCACATTGAGAGTAAAATAGATTTACTTGCTCTTTTGAGCTATCTCGATTTTTAATTAAAGTAATTGGACACACTGAAAACTAATGAGAGGAAGATATATATCAAATATCGAATTGTATCCGCAAATACTATGAAGTCATTCACTCGAGTAAGTTTTAGAGACTTCTGAAAAATTCTAATTTGTCATATTGAACGACCTGCCTGCCGGCAAGACAGGAGTGAAATATCTTGTCTTTAAATTGAAAATAGTGATACATCGATAATAATTCAGATGCTCTTATATTCTGATTTGTACTTAAATCTGTTTTTAAGATACAAAACAAGTAATACTCCTATTATCGCTCCGGAAGCATCAGCTATCCAATCAAGTAATTCAGCAGATCTGCCGGGAATCAGCATCTGATGAAGCTCATCTGCAATGCCATATAATAAACTAATAATTAAAGTTGCTGCTGGCGCGTAGTTAAAAAGTATTTCAAACCTTCGCTGGTAAATCAATGTTAGATGAACTAAAACAGACAGAACAAAATAAGCAATGAAGTGATTTAATTTATCTGATAATCCAATACTCGGTAGTTCCTGAACAGGCAAAGTTGTTGCAGTGAAAAGTACAAGCCAGTAAATAATTAATGGCAGGTAAACTAATATTACTTTTCGTTTTTGCAGATATTCAAACAACAGAATTTCTCAGGAATTTTATTGTTTGTGGTACATAATTTTGAATATCTGTAGCAAGAATATCAAGATTTGTTCTTTTATGAACTAACAGATCTGCAGCAAGACTATGAATATAAACAGCAGAAACGATTGCTTTTTCAGTATCTTTTTGTTGTGATAAAATTCCCGCGATGAATCCGGTTAGAACATCACCTGTCCCAAATTTTGCGAGTGCTGGATTTCCGGTTGTATTTATTAATGCTTCACCTTCTGGGTTGAATATTATGGTTGGAGCACCTTTCAGTACAAGATATGCACCAGTCCTAAGTGAAAATAATTTTCCGAATTTTAAGACATCTTTTTTTAATTCAGATACTGTAATACCAATCATATTAGCAAATTCAGCATGATGAGGTGTGAGTACTACATTTTTTAAATTTATTTTTTTGTACCGATTGTTTCCAAGCGCAAAAACCGCATCAGCATCTATTACAAATTTTTTCGATTTATACTTTTTTAAAATGCTAATAACAGCATTTTGTGTTTCTCTTTCTCTTCCAAGCCCAGGACCAATTGCAATAATATCCGCCCAGCGAATTTTTTCCTCAAGTTCTGAAATATTTTTTTCACTAAGATATTCCTTCCCGGAATCTTCATACGATTTAACAACAACTTCACCAAGTTTTCTATGGACAAGCTCTCTTACAGATTTAGGAAAGCAAAGTATTGATGCACCAGCGCCAACTTTCAAAACTGATGTTGAAGTTAGAACAGCAGCACCCGGCAAGGAACCTGAGCCAGCAATTGTAAGTACTTTTCCCGCAGAATATTTATGTAAGTTTTTAGCTTTTACCGGTAAACCAGCAAGCGCATCTTCAGGTTCAATTAAAAATTCTGCGGGTTTGAATTTATTGTAAAGTGAATCAGGAATTCCGATTCCACCTTTTTCAACCTCACCCGAATAAACATATCCATCATTGAAAAACAATCCTTTCTTCAATTGCCCAAGCGTAATGGTAAAGTCGGCATTGAAAGCATTTTCAGCATAACCGGTATCAGCATTCAAACCAGTTGGGATGTCAATCGCAACACGAATAATTTTAAGTCTATTAACATAATTTATGATTGATAAATATGGTTCACGAAGCGAGCCTGTAATTCCACTGCCTAACAAAGCATCACAAATTATCCTGCAATCTTTTAATGTTTTCAAAGTTGAAACTGAAGTAAACTTTTTTAGAAATATTGATTTATTTGATTGCGATAGTTTTTTCAGAATTTTAAAATTGAATTTACAATCAGCAGACATTTCATTTTCATTACCGGCATAAATGACAACAACTTCAAAACCAGCATTAGAGAAATGTCTGGCTGCAGCAAACCCGTCTCCTCCGTTATTTCCTTTGCCGCACAGGAAACCAATTTTGAAATAATTCGGATATGAGGTTCTATCCATTATCTTTAGGAATATTTCGCGGGAAGCATTTTCCATCAAAATAATTCCGGGAATACCAAATTGTCTGATAGCAATTTCATCAATCTGTCGGATCTGTTTTGTGGAATAAAGCGGAATCATAATTAATTAAGTCTCATTTAAAGAAATTATCTGACATTTAAATATCACATTAAAGGTAAGCTGTAATCAGATCTAATAAAGAACCTGGAATAATACCAAACAAAATAACCAGCAATACTGATACAGCTACTCCAAATAAACCACTTTTACTTTTTGAGTGCTCAATTTCGTGTTCAGTTTCTTTGAAATACATCAGGACAACTATCCTGAGGTAAAAATATACACTAATTATACTTGAAATAATTCCGAGGATTGCAAGCCAGGTTAAACCTGATTTGATAGCGGCAACGAAAACATAATACTTTGCAAAAAATCCTGCTAACGGAGGAAGCCCTGCAAGAGAAAACATTATAATTGCAAGTAATGCAGCAAGAACCGGACTCTTGGTACCCAAACCTGAATATGAATTTATATCAAGATTGGAATCATCATCACCTTCAATCAATGAAATGATTCCAAACGCTGCCAGGTTCATGAATGTATAAACAGCAAGATAGAAAACTACACCAGCAACACCCGAAGATGTTCCTGCTGCTAAACCGATAAGAATGTAACCGGCATGGGAAATTGATGAGTATGCCAGCATTCTTTTAATATTTGTTTGAGCAATCGCAACTATACTTCCATACAGCATTGAAAAAACAGAAAGCACTGCTAAATATGGAAGAAAGATACTTGAACTTTGACCTGAGAATAATGCAGTGAGTGCAGCAAGAATAGCTGAGAATGCTGCTGCTTTTCCGATAGTTGAAAACAAACCGGTAACCGTTGTTGGCGCACCTTCATAAACATCAGGCACCCACATGTGAAAGGGAAAGGCTGCAATTTTAAATGAGAATCCGATAAGGAATAAAAGGATGCCAGCAAGAAAAAGAATATTGCCAGAGTATTCAGAAAAGCCAGCAGTAATCATATCTATTGAAGTAGTTTTTGTTGAACCATAAATAAGTGCTATTCCGTAAACTAAAAATCCTGTAGCAAATGCACCCAATAAAAAATATTTTAATGAAGCTTCAATTGCTTTCTCTTTTTTTCTGTTTACTCCTGCAAGCACATAAAAACATACAGACATTATTTCAAGACCAAGAAAAATCATAAACAAACTTTTAGCACCAGCCATAAACATCATACCTAAAACAGAACTTTGGATGAGGATATAATATTCGCTGTAATTAATCCCGTACTTTTTTGAATAATCAATTGATAAGAAGCAAACCAGTGCTGCTCCAACATTAAAGATAAAATAAAATACATTTGTAATACCGCCTGTTGACAACATACTTTGAAAAATCACTGATTGATTCTGTACAGTAAGCAAGGAATAAAGTGCGGCTGCTGTGAAGAGTATTATCGAAAACCATGGCAGAATTCGTTTTCCTGAATCCATATACAATTCTAAAATTATAGACAGGACTATTCCACCCCCGATAATAACGAGTGGTATTATATTAAAAAAATCTTGTAAGCTTATCATAATTGTACTCTATGAAGATTGTGTTTTCATCAATAATTTTTTGAAATACTATTTTAATTCACAGATAGTTCCGGATCATTTTTCCAGGTAAACTAAAAACAAAAATATTCACTATCTCTGCAATGATTTTAAATTCATATAAAGATTCAATATCAAGATTTACCAAAATAAAAAACTAACCAGACTAAAGTAAATATCGGTAGAAGAACCGGAACTGAATATTTAAATAAATAACCGAAAAAACTTGGCATTTTAATTCCGGCTCTTTCACTGATTGACTTGACCATGAAATTTGGACCATTTCCAATGTAAGTCATCGCACCAAAAAAAACAGCAGCGACCGATACAGCAGAAAGATAAATCGGAAAATCTCCGGAAAATTGTGATACCTGCGAAGGAATGTTTACATCCATTCCGGATTTACCCATTGCAGCGCTTAAAAAATTCAAATAAGTTGGAGCATTATCCAGGAATGCAGACAAAATACCTGTAGCCCAATAAAAAATTCCCGGCGTTAAAGCCTGACCATTAGCTTTAGCAGTTTCAGCAATTAGTTGAAGTGCTGGCATCATAGTAGCAAATATTCCTAAAAACAAATACGTAACTTCTTTCATCGGTTCAAAATCAAATTCATTCGCTTTTAATATTTCCGGTTTTGTGAATTTGTATGCGGCAAAAATTATACTGATCATAATAATTTCTCTTATTCCCAAAGGAAACGGATCGAGACTTGGAACCCAGCTAATTACTGCCGGGTCAATGAAAACTGAAATTAAAATTATTAAAAGTAAGAGCACATTTTTAATTCCCTGAAATTCAATTTTACCTGAATAAGTTTGTTCTTTTTCATTAGCCGAGATGTTACGCGAATCAATAATAAAAAAGATAGCCATTACAATTAGTATCGTTGGCAGCCAAATATACCAGACGTTCTCTATTACCCAGAAAAATTCTACACCTTTCAGAAATCCAAGAAATAATGGTGGATCCCCAATTGGTGTTAATGCGCCACCGATATTACTCACCGTAAAAATAAAAAAGATTATATGATAAGGTTTAATTCTGTCTTTATTCAATTTTAAGAATGGTCTTATCAACAACATTGATGCACCAGTAGTACCTATAACGTTTGCTATAACTGCACCGAATAAAAAAATTAATGAATTCAACATCGGTGTTGCCTTCCTGTCCACTTTTATTAATATTCCACCTGCAGCAACAAAGAGAGATCCGAGCAAAGCAATAAATGATATATATTCATCAAGTGTATGAAGGACAGTGTGGGAATCACGCAGGATAAACAGATAATATCCAACAGTGATCGATCCTAAAACAATAGAAATGATCGCATAATTTTTTTCAAAAAAATGACGATAGAACAAAGGACCGGTAGCAATAATCAAAAGCAGAGTGATAAAAGGAATCACCATAAAAACATCAGGTAAATTATGAGCTTCTGAATAATTGGTATCCGAATTCTCAATGAAGGATGTTGTGTCTGCTACATTTTGTACTGATGCATTTAATTCAACATTAAATGACAATAATATTATGGTCAATATGATTGCATTGAAAAATACCTTACAAATCATACCGAACCTATTCTAAATTTAATTTTTCAGGATTGATTACTTTTTCAATTACTTTTTCGGAGGATTTTTCCGAAATGTTGAGGAATGTACTTGGGTAAATTCCTATCCATACTATAAAAATAAATATCGGAATCAGTACAAGTTTTTCTCTGAAGTTAAGATCAGTTAAAGAGTTCAAGCTGTTATTGGTTACTTCACCAAATACCACTTTTTTATACATCCATAATAAATAGATAGCTGCGAAGATTACACCGGAAGCAGAAAATATAGCAAACCACCAACTGTTCAAAACTGAGGATTTGAAAGCACCGGTTAAAATTAAAAATTCACCAATGAAGCCATTCAATCCGGGTAATCCGATTGAAGAAAGTGAAGTAAACAAAAATGCAAATGAGAACCAGGGAACAAGTTTTGCAATTCCTCCATAATCAGCAATTTTTCTTGTATGAGTTCTTTCATAAATCATTCCCACTAAAAGGAAGAGTGCGCCTGTTGATAATCCATGATTTACCATCTGGATTACCGCACCCTGAACTGATTCCTCGTTCAATGCAAAAATTCCAAGCATTACAAAACCTAAGTGAGAAACTGATGAGTAAGCAACCAGTTTTTTCATATCTGTCTGAACCATTGCAACGAGTGCCCCATAAATTATTCCAATCACCGCAAGAACTGAAATCAATCCTGCATAATCAAGAGTAGCTTGTGGAAACAATGGAAGATTGAATCGCAAAAATCCGTACGTGCCCATCTTCAATAAAACTCCTGCCAGAATAACACTTCCGGCAGTTGGTGCTTCAACGTGTGCATCAGGAAGCCATGTATGAAATGGAAATAACGGTACTTTAATTGCAAAGCTTAATGCAAAAGCTAGAAATAATAATCCCTGAATTGTATGATCAATCGTTGGTCCAGTTTTGTATAAATCAAGCAAGTTTGTTGTAAATCCGCCAAGCAATTCTGACGAATAAACTACAAGCCAGACAATTGCAACAAGCATTAACAAACTGCCAGCCATCGTGTAAATAAAGAACTTAATAGATGCGTAAATTCTTCTTTCGCCACCCCAAATACCGATAATGAAATACATCGGAATGAGCATTGCTTCCCAAAAAACATAAAACAGAAAAATATCAAGAGATGCAAATACACCGAGCATCCCTAATTCAAGAAAGAGCATGAAGAATGTGAATTCTTTTACTTTATGTTTAATACTGCTCCAGCTTGAAATAAGAGTTAATGGAGTAAGAAAAGTTGTAAGCAGAATTAATAGAAGTGACATACCATCGGTTCCAACATTATAACTTATGTTGAGATCTTTTATCCAGTTAAATTTATGAACAAACTGGAAATCTGTGGATTGATTATCAAAATAAAAATAAATAATTAATGAAATTATAAAAGCAATGAGTGAAATTGCCAGCCCGGTGTACTTAATCAGTTTAGCTTTTTCTTTATGAATGAAAAGAATGAGGATTGAACCGATTACCGGAACAGCTAGCAAATATGTTAATAAATATGATTGTTCCATTTACTAATGTCTTAGAATTATCCAGAATAGAGCGATTAAAATTCCCAGAACCATCATGAGTGCATACGATTGAGCAACTCCGGTCTGAATTTTTTTGATTACTCCGGAAAGCGCATCAATAAGTTTTGCAATGTAGTTTATAAGACCATCTATTACTTTATTGTCAGTAAAGTTCCAGAGTATTTTTTCAGATCCTTTAACGATTGGATTTACTATCGTAGCCTCGTAAGCTTCATCAAGAATATATTTGTTCAGCAAAGTATGATAAATACCTTTAAATCTGGAAGCTGTCTTATCTGCAACTTCAGGTTTTTTCAAATAAACAAAACGCGCATAAAGAATTGCACTTACTGCAGCGATGATCGAAATTAACATCAATAATAATTCTTGGGAATGTGAGTGACTTCCAAAATCCATCAATTTAATTTCCGCTGTTTTAAATATTGGAGCTAACCACGAATGAAAAAGATTGCCATGTTCACCCGAAAAAATTTCAGGGATACCGATGAATCCACCGATTGCCGATAAGATTGCCAAAATAATTAAGGGGATTGTCATCAGTTTTGGTGATTCGTGTGGATGAGGCCCATCCCCAACCCCTTCCCCAAGGAAAGTGGCTTTTGATGAAGAATGATGAGTAATCTTAAATTTTTCTTTTCCTTCGAATGTTAAAAAGTAAAGTCTGAACATATAAAAAGCAGTCATCATTGCTGTAAGCAATCCAATCAGCCAAAAAACAATTCCAAGGTTCGTGAATGAATACCAGAGAATTTCATCTTTACTGAAAAATCCTGATAGCGGTGGAATACCTGAAATAGCAACAGCAGCAACTAAAAAAGTTCCATAAGTGATAGGCAGATATTTTTTCAAACCACCGTAGTGTCTTATATCCTGCTGTTCATGCATTGCATGAATTACTGAACCGGCACCAAGGAAGAGCAGTGCTTTGAAGAATGCGTGAGTCATCACATGAAATATTCCTGCAGAGAAAGCGCCCGCACCCATTGCTAAAAACATATATCCAAGCTGGCTGACAGTTGAATAAGCCAAAACTTTTTTAATATCATTTTGAACCAGACCGATAGTTGCAGCAAAGAAAGCAGTGAACACTCCAATTACAGCAACAACCATCATTGCAGCAGGAGCAGATGCATAAATGATACTGCATCTTGCAACCATGTAAACACCTGCAGTCACCATTGTTGCAGCATGAATGAGAGCAGAAACCGGTGTCGGACCAGCCATCGCATCCGGAAGCCAAACAAGCAGCGGAATTTGTGCAGACTTACCCGTTGCACCGATGAATAAAAATATCCCAATTAAAACAAAGATATGTTCCGGTACACTGAAAGAAACTGCTCGGGCAAAAACATCTGAAAATACAAGCGTTCCGAATGTTGAATAGATCAGAAACATTCCGATAAGAAATCCGAAATCACCAATCCTGTTAACAATGAAGGCTTTTAATCCAGCCGCAGATGTTGTACTCTTTTCAAATTTTCTATCATACCAAAATCCGATAAGTAAGTAAGAACATAATCCCACACCTTCCCATCCGAGAAACAGAAGAAGAAAATTATCTGCTAACACCAGATTCATCATTGCAAAGATGAAGAGATTCAGATATGCAAAAAATCTCCAGAAACTTTTATCGCCGTGCATATAACCGATTGAGTAAACGTGGATGATAAATCCAACTCCGGTTACGATGAGCGACATAACAAGTGAAAGCTGATCAACCTGGTAAGAAAAGCTGATGTTCAATCCGCCAACAGCAATCCACTGAAAAAGCGTTATGATATTTAATCGCTGTTCTGCAGGAAGCGATAGAGTTTCGAAAAATGCACCAACTGTTACAACAAAAGATAATCCAATTGCACCGCTGCCGACAATCCCGATAAGTTTTTCACTTTTAATTTTTGGTCCGATTAAACCATTAAATAAAAATCCGAGTAACGGAAAAAGGACAGTGAGATAAATTAAATCAATCATAACGGCCCCACTCCGTCTCTCCGCCAAGGGGAGAGTGATACGCTTTCATATAAATTTATAATTTCCATAAATTAAATTTTCTGAGTCATCAATCTTACTTCAAAAATTCTTTTTCTCTATCCTCCCCCTTCGGGGGAGATAGAGGAAGCCTTACCACTTTAAAATATTTATTTCATCAATATTAACTGTGAGCTTATTTCTGAAGATTGCAATTATAATTGCCAATCCAACTGCTGCTTCTGCTGCGGCAACTGACATGACAAAAAAAACAAAAAGCTGCCCGCCAACATCTCCCAAATAAGATGAAAATGTAATCAGTGTTAGATTTGCTGAATTCAACATCAACTCAACACACATAAAAACAACGATTGCATTTCGGCGTGTAAGAACTCCAACTATTCCCACCGTAAACATAAACGCACTTAATACTAAATAATATTCAATTGGTATTTGCATATCTATTCAAATTTCTTTTTTGCTAAAACCAATGCACCAATCGTTGCTGCAAGTAATAAGTAGCCAGCAGCTTCAAACGGCAAAATGTAATTAGTGAACATTTCTCTTCCGATATTTTCAACAGTTCCGGTTTCAACACTTTTAGTAAATTCCGGTGTTACTGATTGAGAAGGGTTTGATAAAAATATTATATAGACAATTTGTATTAGCACAAGCGTAACGATTACAACAACAAAAATTCTAAGCTTAGCTTTTTGTTCAAAAAAATTTTTTTCTTTTTCAGGATTCAAAAGCATAATCACAAAAAGGAAGAACACCATAATCGCACCAGCATAAACGATGACCTGAGCAACTGCAATGAACTGTGCATTAAGCAGTAAATACAATCCGGCAAGTGAAGCAAAATTCAACACAAGAAATAACGCTGAGAGAACCGGGTTAGGTCGTGTAATCATCAGCACTGCTGATACAGCACAAATCGATGCGAATACGATAAAGAGAATGGTTTCTAAAGTCATTACCCCTCTATCGATGGTAGATGTTTAATGGAAGATGGGAGATGTAGATAACCATTATAAATCAGTATTGCTTATTTAAATTTTGTTGTGCTGTTAATTTAATTGAAGTGAAAATCTTTTTAAAATCAAAACTTTCTTTTAATAGAAATTATAAATCAGAATTCTTAAAATCATCCTTTGGAATTGCATCCAAAACTCTCAGCCTGTGATTACTCTCTCTTGATTCTTTCAATACAACACCATTTTTTTGTATAAAATCTTTCAATGATTCAGCAGCTTGCGCTTCTTCGTAATTGCTACCAACAGATGTAGAAGCTTTTGTCAAGTGATAAGTTATTAGAGCATTCCCTTTCGTATTCAGTAAAGATTCAAGAAATAATGAACACTTAACTCCAAATTCAAAAGTTCTATTTAATAACTCCTCAGTTTTCGGATTCATTTAATCAATGCTTAAAAATTTTTCCATCTTACATCTTCCATCAGCCATCTACCATTTCCCATCTTCCATCAACCGTCTAACATCTTCCATTTCTCAAGGAGTATTACGGTAAATCATTCTCGGAAAAGGAATTGCTTCTCTTAAATGATCGAGTCCGCAAATCCAGCTTACTGTTCGCTCAAGTCCGATTCCAAAACCAGCGTGAGGAACGGTTCCATATCTTCTTAAATCCAGATACCATTCAAAAACTTCCTGAGGAAGATTGTGTTCTTTGATTCTTGAGATGAGTTCATCCAAACTATCTTCTCTCTGACTTCCACCAATTATTTCGCCGTATCCTTCAGGTGCAAGTACATCAACTGCCAACGCAACTTTTGGATTTTCAGGATCACGTTTCATATAAAAAGCTTTTACTTCCGCAGGATAACGGTGAACCATAACTGGTTTATCAAATTGTTGAACGATAACAGTTTCATCAGGTGCACCGAAATCATTTCCCCATTCAAACTTTACTCCGTTCTTGTGCAGAATCTGAACTGCTTCATCATAACTTATTCTTGGAAAAGGTTTAACAACTTTTTCAAGTTTTGATGTATCACGTTCTAAAATTTTTAACTCTTCTGCTCTTTCCTTTAAAACTGTTTGAACAATATATTCAAGCATTGATTCAGCTAAATCCATATCGTCATTTAAATCTGCATACGCAACTTCAGGTTCACACATCCAGAATTCAGTCAGGTGTCTTCTTGTTTTTGATTTCTCAGCTCTGAATGTTGGACCAAAAGTATAAACTTTTCCGTGAGCCATTGCACCGGCTTCTGCATAAAGCTGTCCTGACTGAGTTAAGTATGCATTTCCAAGATCGAAGTACGGAGTTTCAAATAATGTTGAAGTTCCTTCAACCGCATTTGGAGTAAGAATCGGTGGATCCATTAAAACAAAATCGCGTTCATCAAAAAAATCTCTGATAGCTTTTATTATGCGATGACGAATTCTCATTATCGCAACCTGTTTTTTTGAACGAAGCCAGAGATGACGATTATCAAGTAAAAATTCCGGTCCGTGTTCTTTTGGAGTGATCGGATAATCTTTTGCATCCTGAATTACAGTCAAACCTGTTGCATCAATTTCAACTCCACCAACCTGTCGGGTATCTTCCTTAACTTTTCCAGTTACAATTATGGAAGATTCCTGTCCGATTTTATCAGCCAACTCAAAAATTTCATCAGAAACATTTCCTTTGAAGTAAACACACTGAACATAACCAGTTCCGTCTCGTAAAATTACAAACCTGATTTTTCCGCTTGATCGTTTATTAAATAGCCAGCCGTGAAGCGTTACTTCCTGACCGATAAAGTCTTTGAGTTTATTGATGAATACTTTCTGCATTAATGTAGTTTTTTTGTAAAAAATTGAAGCCAAATATAAAGATTTTTTTGATTTGGTGGATAAAAAAATGTTCCGTTCCTCAGTTCTCCTCCAAAGGAGTCCTTCGGACAGAACTGAGCAAAATGATGTTGGATGAAGAACATTATAAAATCTCAGAACTGTCCCAACTTGTCGGGATGATCTTCGGCCATAATAGTACTCGACTTTGTTAAATTATTTTTTTATGTTTCCGATAAGTTTAATTTTATAATGGGGTAAAATTATGCAAACACTTAAAATATTTCTTCTGGTTTTTTTGCTTTCAATTAGTGTATCTGCACAGTGGTATCAGCAAAACAGTAATGTGACCTTAAATCTCAATTCAATATTTTTCATCAATGTAAATCTTGGCTGGGCAGTCGGCGATGAAGGCATTGTTCTAAAAACTACTGATGGTGGAAATAATTGGATTGTTCAGACCGGTTTAACAACTGATAACCTCTACTCAGTTTATTTCTTAAACAACAATACCGGATGGATTGTAGGAGAGGATGTAAGCATTATGAAATCAACCGATGGTGGTAGTAATTGGTTTTTACAAATAGCTAATCCTCCTTTTCCAGTTGATTTGCATTCAGTACAGTTTCTGGATTTAAATAATGGATGGGCAGTCGGAAACTATATGTATTCAAGCACAGGTTATGATAGTTATATAATTCAAACTACTAATGGGGGTGCATCCTGGCAGGACAATTATGGATTTATGGATGAAAAACTATTTTCTATTTTCTTTGTGAATAGTAGTCTGGGTTTTAGCTCTGGCTCAGAAGTTTTCAAGACAACAGATACCGGCTTAAACTGGAATCCGGTGTTTAACTCAGCTTTTATGGATGAATTTTATGCAGTTTTTTTCATCAATTCCAATACTGGATGGATTGCAGGGAAGAATGCACAATGGTCGAAGGGCTTGATTTACAAAACAACCGACAGCGGACTTAACTGGTCTTTACTTAGAAGTGATACATTAAAAACTTACACATCTGTTTTCTTTGCCGATGCTAACAACGGATGGGTAACTGGATGGGCAGGAAATATTTTATATTCTTCAAACGGTGGAACAAACTGGTCAATGCAGGTTAGTGGAACAACTTCTAATCTTAATTCAATATTTTTCGTCGATAATTCAGTCGGATGGGCTGCTGGTAGTAATGGAACAATTCTTAAAACAAATAATGGTGGAACACCAGTGGAATTAATTTCTTTTGCTGCTAATCATATTAAAAATGATAATTTAATAGAATTAACCTGGTCAACCGCAACAGAAACAAATAACTCTGGTTTTGAGATTCATCGCGGAGTTTATCCTGCAAACAGCGGGACTCAGAATGACAACAACGAGTGGAAGAAAATAGGATTTGTTCCCGGACACGGAACAACAACGGAAACACAGCATTACTCATTTACTGATAATGATGTGAAGCCGGGCAAATGTCAATACAAACTAAAGCAAATTGACTACGACGGAACATTTGAGTATTCACAAATTGTAGAAGTAGAAATTCCATTCGTTAATGAGTTTTCACTTTCACAAAACTACCCCAACCCGTTTAACCCAACAACAAAAATAAAATTTACAATACCGGCCTCCCTAAATCCCTCCAAAGTAGGGACTTTAGTGCAATTAAAGGTATTTGATATTTTGGGAAAAGAGATTGCATTATTGATTAATGAGGAAAAGCAATCCGGAACGTATGAAATAGAATTTGATGGCAGTAGTCTTTCTAGTGGAGTTTACCTTTACAGATTAACTGCAGGTAATTTTAATGAAACTAAGAAATTTGTTTTATTAAAATGAAGTTTGAAAAATCGTTCTGCCCTCTCCTTCGGAGAGGGACGGGGTTAGGCCTTCTAATGGAATATATTTTTATCAGTTGCTTGTCTCGTCTTTGCAAAGCAAAGACGGAAAAGTCGGTACATTTTCAGAAACGAAGAAGATGATTTTAATAAGATAGAGCAAGTTTAAGTTTAAGAGTAAGTGTATGATCAAGATTAAGAAAAACAAATTAAAATCTTTCTCTTACTCTTTAACTTAATCTTACTCTTTTATTCTAATAACTTTTCATAATTCCTAACAACTTTTTTATCTTTCTGATATTAATTATCGATTAAACTAAACCTGAGGAATAAATATGACCAGAATATTTTTACCAATCATCTTCATACTTTTCCAGTTAGCTAACTATTCCCAAAATCAACAAAATAAAAATGACAAACCCGATTGGGAGGGAGGATACCCCGATGGCTGCACAACTGTTGCAGTAGGAAAACTTGCAACATTCGATGGCTCATCAATGACATCACACACAGATGATAGTCACAGAACTCGAAGCAATCTCGATATTGTTCCTGCAATGCGACACGAAAATGGTGAACTGGTTACTTTGTATAAAAGAGGTAATGATGATACTCAGAAAATGCCTTCGTACAAAAATATTCCGACAGGACAAATTCCTCAACTTGATTACACTTATGGCTATATAAATACAGCATATCCGTGCATCAACGATCAGCAGGTTGCAATTGGTGAAACTACATTCGGTGGACGAGAAGAACTCAGAACCGATAAAGGACTAATTGATTGTCAGCGATTATGTCAGCTAATGCTCGAGCGAGGAAAAACCGCACGCGAAGCTATTCAGATTGCTGGTGAACTCTTAGAAGTTTATGGATGGATTGATGATGGTGAAATGCTGACAATAGCTGATCCAAATGAAGTTTGGGTTCTGGAAATAGTTGGTCCGGGCAAAGATAAAATCGGTGCTGTGTGGGTCGCGCAAAGAGTTCCTGACGATCACATTTTTGTTGGTGCAAATGGAAGCCGGATCAGACAGATAGACACTGAGAATCCTGATTATTTTATGTACTCAGAAAATGTTTTTGAAGTTGCAAAAGAAAATGGATGGTGGAAACCAGAAGACGGTCCTTTAGAATTTTGCTATGCTTATGCTGACCGAAATTCTCTTGCAACAAGAAGAAGAGAATGGCGAGTTTTTGATCTCGTTGCTCCATCATTAAAATTGGATCCTAATTCTGAAAATTATCCATTCTCAGTAAAACCAGACGAAAAGATCACACTTGAAAAAATGGTTGAAATATTTTCAGATTATTATGAAGGAACAGAATTTAATTTCGTAAAAGATTTAACTGTAACTGATGACAGTGGAAAAACCGTTCTCTCCCCTCTTGCAAATCCATTTATGCCTTATGATATGAACAAACTTTTAAAAATTAATGGTGGCTGGGGCTGGCGCGGTGAAAGAACTATTGCAAGATGGTACACAATGTATGCGACAATTATTCAATGTAGGAGTTGGCTTCCGAATGAGATTGGTGGACTTGTCTGGTTAGCATGGGATAATGTTGCAACTTCGATTTATGCTCCATTTTATGCAGGAATTACTCGAGTCCATAAAACATCTTCAACCGATGGAAGAGTAACAGGTTTCTCCCGAAACTCTGCCTGGTGGGCTTTTAATCATCTGGGAACTCTTGCAGCTCAAAGATGGGGAGATATGCGTCATGATGTTAGATCGGTCTGGGATCCATGGCAGGCTGAGTTGTTTGCAAATCAAAAATCTTTTGAGAATGAAGTTCTTGAACAATGGGGTGCTGACCGGGAGAAAGCAAAAGAAATGTTAACAATGTATTGTATCGAAACGCAGATTGCTATTGTTCAACGTGCATGGGAACTTGGTGAAGAACTCTGGACTAAATATGATGAATTGTTCTAACTGAAAAAAATTATTTGTTAGATAATGAAATTCCAACTCTGATCAGGAATTTCGAAAGCAAATTTCCATCAAGAAGAGTTACATTATTGTGCAATTTTGCTTCATCAATTTTGGGCAATGTTGTTCTGGATATAATAAAAATTTTATCCTGTTTTCGTGCATCAGTTTCAGTAATGATATTTTCAAGTGCAGATTTATTGATTTTATTTTCCAAAATCGCACGTGCATTAAGAAAAAATGTGTGATTATTACGCTGTGCTCTTCCGATTATATTGAATGAATTGGAATTCGGTAGTTCAAGAATATCTACATCCGAATATCCAATAAGTGTGAAGAATTTTACCAGCATCTTTCGAAATTCATCAATAGTCATTTTTGTAATAACATCAGTCATCAATTCAGTATCTTCTAAAAGTTTTGACTCACCGCTCCCTGGCATTCCAAATATTTCAAGCCATTCATCGATTGTAATCAATTCCTCATAAAGCTTTGGCTGCATCAATTCGAATACATTCCGATTCAATAAATCACCTTCAAGCAGCATCTCTCTTACTTTTTGATCCAGAGTTCCGGTAGAATAGTAATTCAGTACGTTCACACTCTCTTTAAATACTTCTTCTCCCGTCTTTGTGAACATATCTTCAAGTTCCCAATTTAGCATCGGGTTCCACCATTGATCAAAATTAATTAAATAAGGAATTTCAATATCAGAAATCTTTAATCTTGAAATTTTGGAATCTGAGATGAATGCGACAACATCTTTTTTCTGATGGAAATCATTTAATAATTCTTTCAATTCTTCCACAGCCAATCCGTTCGGGGCAAGTACATTTTTAATTCCATGATCATTTAATAGCTCACTTATCTTTTTAACTCCAAGTTTTTCATATTGAGATAATACCAGTACTTTTTTCCCATTCGCCTTTATATTCATAATGTGATGCAACAGCAATGCAGTCTTGGGACTCATTGATTTGCCTGATGCAAAATTTCCCAGTTGATTGAGCTTGTGATAAAGTGTAAAAATATTCGCAGCAAACCGTAATGGATTACCAGATTCAAGAACGCGACGTAAATCTTTTCTTGCTTCAACTAATGCAGTTTTAAATTCCGCAGCCTGTTTTTCATCTGTCTCACACCAAAATTCATTCACAATAAATTTAGAAGCATCGGATATTATTGATGCTTTGGTCCTGATTTGTACTTTGTCAATTTTCACAAGAGGATTTAACAGCTTATTAAGTTCCTGCTGAATATTTGTATTAAGAACTGCCGTAGTTGCCCATAAAATTTTTGATTTTACAGAAGCTAAAAATTCAGCACCACTTTCACCCATAGCAAGAATATTATCTACCGAATCAAGCACGAGGCAATCAAATTTATCGAGGCGTTTTTCATCAAGTAATTTCATTCTGAAATCATTTATTGCTGTATCAATATCAGTTAGTACAATTGATCTGGATAATTCCCACATCTCTGCTCGCTCATCATTGTTCCCGTGAATGATATTGAAATCTAAATCAGGACAGTGTTTTTGTATTTTATCGCTCCAACCTATTTCCTGATTTAAATGTTTTGCAAAATTCGGATTTCCGAGCTTCGTGAAATCAGTTACAATGAGAGCAGATTTAATTGCTCTATTGCCAAATAAAATCTTCAAAGCAGCAACAGCTTCTTTTTCCGAATCGATTCCGAATTCATCCTGAAGTAACGCATATTCATTCTCTGCTAAAAACTTTGCACCAGCTTCTTCATATTTTTTAAGCTTAATGTGAAGTCTGACATTCTTTTCCCAATCAATTCTTTTTACATTACCAAGAATGTATTTTAACTGATCCTGTAGTTCTGGATCGCCCTTTAACCTACCAGCGTTTTTATCCGATTTGTCATTTACTTTTGAAGCAGCGAGATAATAAAGAATCGATGGTGCCACTGATAAATTAAAATTAGCATAAAAGTTTTTGCCTCGCACAAGTTGGAAGTTTTGCGTATCGGATATTGAAGGATTTGAAAACCCTGGAAATTTGATTTGTTTTTGGCTGAATTTGTAGTTACCCATTGAAGGAACTTTTATCCTGAAAGTTTTCTTCATATCAGGCATACCGGGAAGCGGAAATTTTTCTACTTTTAACTTTTTGAACTTTAATATCTCAACATTTTTAACTTTAACTTTTTTGGAAGAATTTGCTATATCCTCGAAATCCAACAAATCAATTTTTATTATTTCAGTTACAAGATTACTCAGGTAATCAAAAATTGTTGGTACTGATAAAACGAATTCGTAGTTAGATGGAGGTAAATTATCAAACTTAACTTTAAAAGCTTTCGCTCCTGGATTTTTGAATGAGAACTCTACTTGTTTTAATGAAAAATTGCGTGGTTTAATCTCAACATTTCTAAATACAAATGAATTCTCAACAACATCTGCAATCATGAAAAAGATTGCATTGCTTCTGACTTTTTTGAACTCACAGTTTTTTAATTCATCTGTTACTTCCGGCTCATTCATATCAAATTTAAATTCCGAATGATCAGGAAAGATAAATTCGATTTGCTGCTCACCAAGGTCTGCTAAATATGAAGAGATTGATTCAACGGGATGGTTATGAATAACCGGTTTTTTTAACCAGTTGGAAAAATTAAAATCATCAGCCTCTTTAATCTTTGATATTCTCGAGGCAACTTTAGAACGTACATTTGGCATTAGTTCTTTTAATCAATGGACTTTTGTTGCTGCACTTGTTCACAGGCAAGTTTCAGTCTTTCAAAAGGTTCAAGCAAATTCCGCTGTTCTGCTAATTTATTAAGTTGATCACGGATTGGAGCAAGCTCAGTCTCAAATTTTTTTGAAGTTTCTATCATCATTTTTCCACCACCCGTTCCAGGGAAAGCGATTGCCTCAGCTTTGGTACTTGATCGTGATTTTCCATCAGCTTCGTTGAATACTCTTACAACACGAATCCCTTGTTTATTATTAGCTCCAAGGAAGAAAGGATCTTTTACAAGAATTAAATCAACATGTTCATTTATTGCACTCAGCAGAGGCACAGAAATCAATTCAACCAGAATATGTTCAAGTAACACATCTCCATAAAGTGTTTTCTGAAATCCGGTTGGTTTTATTGGTGATGTAACTCTAAACTCCAAAGGTTTTGTTTCAGCATCTGTAACAAGAATAGCCCCGATAATTCCACCACCATCTTCTGAGGTGTACGTTTCTAAAAAGGCAATTTTTCCAATTTCCATTATAAAACTCCAAAATGAATAATGAATAGACTCAATCGTCCTGAATTAACATATTCAGTGCCACTTTTGACGTTAAAATCTTAAAATGAATCATGTAAAATTGAGAGGTTATGAAAATTATTTAATCGTATTGTTAAGCTTAATTGATGGCTTTGAGGAAGATGAATATTTCAAAATTTCATGCTAATAAGTTAAAAATGCTATCGAATGTCAAAATTACTTTTGGAAATCTATTACAAAAGGATTGTAAACTTCCGTAAAAATTACCGTAATCGTAAAAATAAATTAACAGTATTCTCGCAACTATGATTTAGAGGTGACTGGTTGATTTAAATTTTTATACTTGGGAAGGTTATAACAATTGTAGTTCCCTGTCCTTCGGAACTTAATATTTCGAATTTGCCTTTGTTCAATGAAACATATTTTTTAGTGAGTAACAAGCCCAGTCCTGAACCTGGTTCCTTTTCAGTTCCCTGAGTTGAAAACATAACATCGGAATTAATCAGTATTTGATTTTCCTCTGATATTCCAATTCCCTCATCAGTTATACTTATTTGTGCAGCTAAGGAATCGGTATTGCTGTTGTGAGCTTCTTCAGCAAAAATTTTAATTGCACTCTGCCTCGGTGAGAATTTCAGAGAATTCGAAATGACATTTCTGAAAGTAGTAACAAGCATTTCCTCATCAGCAACAAGAGTATAGTTCTGTTTTAACTCCACTTTTATTGCAATATTTTTTTTCTGTGTTCTGTACTTCAAAGAATCTATCGCTTCTTTGATAACTTCATTTAATAATACTTTCTTAGGAATATAATCGTATTTGTTAAGCTGAAGTCTTGAATAGTGAAGTAAATTATTCGTCATTTCAAATAAAGTATTAGAAGAATCATTAATCACATTAATGTATTCTTTGATATCCCTGTGAGTGAGATTATCAAAATCAGTTCTTAGTATTTCAGCAAAACCTAATAAAGAATTAAATGGTGAACGAAGGTCGTGGGAGATAAGTGAGAACAATCTATCTTTTGAAGTATTCATATCTTTCAACTTAACAATCATCTCTTTGCGTTCTTCTTCAACTATCTTTCTTTCGATTGCTCTTGAAATAGGATAAGAAATTACATCAAGAATCTGCTGGTGAGCCAAAGTATAAGTCAAAGCATCCTTGTAATCCTGAACCACCATTACACCAATAGTTTTTTCCTTTATCTTTAGTGGTACTCCAAGCCATATTGGGGATTGCGGTCCTATTAATTCTATTTCACCTTTCTTTCTAAGGTCTTCATCTTTGTGAAGATCAACTAATGCAGATTTACCTGTTCTTAAAACATATTCAGTAAGACCCTTTCCAAGTTTTTTTGATGAAGAATCATTATCCGCTTCGTCAACAAAATAAGGGAAAGTTAATAAATCAGAATCTTTCTTGTAGTAGGCTATATAAAAATTATCTGCTTTCATTAATTTTGTGATGCACGAATGAATAAACTTAAATAATTCACTTATATTTTTTTCTGAGTTTGCAGCTTCAAGTATTTCCAGAATTATTTGTTTTAGTTTCTCTTCTCTTAATTTTTCACTTATGTCACGCAGCAGCCCGATCTGCGAAACTTTTATTTGTTCAAGATTAAAAAATGATATAGAATTATCTTCAATCCATTTTTTCTCACCACTCTTTGTTTCTACAAAATAGATTGTCAATTTTTCTTCTATCTGAGGCAGATCCTTTTTACCATTCATTGGATAATTGGATACATATTCATCATACTTAGTTAAGACTAAACTCTCAAAACCCTTCTCATTCAACTCAGAAATGTTGTATCCTAAAAGTCTGCTAACTGCTGGATTAATGAAATTGTATTTATGAAGTGTATGATCAAAATTGTAAAATACCTGATCAGAAATGACTGAGTGATGGTTGGCTGATTCAACTACTGTCTGAAGTTTTAATGGTTTTATTTCGGTGTCTAGCAATTTAAGCTCTGAATTTGTCAGGAAAACAGTGAAAAAGTCAATTTTTATGCCGATAACAATCTTTTCATACAAATTCTAATGAACTGTTTAATTGTGATGATGAACATTTTGTCTTGGCAAATTTACTTAATCCGGTAGTTTTTATTGACATTTTGAAAGTAATCGCTTATTTTTATGTAGATTAAATCTTAATAATATTCAAAGTGTTGGAAAATGCGTACTGCAGCAGAACTAAGCTATAACGAAAAGGGTGTCATCTCAGAAATTGATACTACTCATCCTTCAAGCAAAAGAATATTGGAACATGGCTTTACTCCAGGACAAATAATAGAACTGATGTGTAAATCTACATTTAACGATCCGATTGCGGTTTCAATTCGGGGAACACTAATAGCAATCCGGAAAAGCGAAGCGGATTGCATTAAACTTAAATGAAAAGTGATATCGGTATTCAGACTCCGCTGATTACTTTAGTCGGTCCACCAAATTCAGGGAAGACTACTCTATTTAATATTCTTAGCGGCAAAAATTATAAGACTGTGAACTATCCTGGTTCAACGGTAGAATATTTCACAGGTAAAATATTACCCAAATATAATTTAGAAGCTGAGATACTTGATTCGCCGGGAATCGTTAGTTTAATTCCAGAATCACCCGATGAGAAAGTTGCAATTGATTCGTTGTATTCACATCCAAAGCTTGGATCTCCGGATTTACTTATTGTGACGATCGATTCTTGCCAGCTTTCAAGACATCTCTTGTTACCGAAACAATTAATAAGTGCCGGCTTTAATGTGATAATAGTCATTACTATGACTGATATACTCAGCAAACGAGGATTACAAGTATCTGAAAAAAAATTAAGAGAAGCTTTGAAATGTGATGTTGTACTGGTAAATGGAAGAACAAAAGAAGGATTACAAAAATTAATTGATTTGATGAGTTCTAATCTTGAGAGTAACTATCAAATTTCAAATAAAATTACACCTTATCCAAATCTTAAAGACAATACACAATTACTCGATTCCTTCAATGAGATTGAGAAAATTATCCAGCAAGTTTATGAACCAATTAGCAGCGATCTTAAAATTGATTTAAAATCTGCAAACAAAGAACTAAAAGTTTTAACTGATAGCAACCTTTCAAATAACTTCCCTATTGATCAGGCTACATTAAAAATTGATAAAATATTATTACACAGATTTTGGGGATTTGTCATCTTTTTGATTGTGATGGGAATAACATTCACAAGCATATTCTGGTTGGCACAACCACTAATGAATTTTGTTGATGAGCTGTTCACTAATCTTAACAACCTGGTAGTAAACAATTTTGATAAAGGATGGTTTACATATCTGGTTTCAGATGGAATAATTTCAGGTACCGGATCCGTACTCGTATTTGTTCCACAAATTTTAATTTTATTCCTGATTCTAGGGTTGCTTGAAGATTCAGGTTATCTTGCACGTGGAGCTATGTTGATTGACAAACCATTATCCAAAGTTGGATTAAATGGTAGATCATTTGTTCCAATGTTATCTGGATTTGCATGCGCCATTCCAGCAATGATTGCTGCGCGTACTATCCCAAATCGTAAAGAACGATTATTCACAATCTTTATTATACCATTAATGAGTTGCAGTGCAAGGCTACCGGTGTACGCATTATTGATTGCTTATATTATCCCGCAGGATAAACCCTGGATAGGCGGATTTATTCTGGGTGGTATTTATTTATTCAGTATGATTATCTCATTGTTAGTCGCGTGGATAATAAATAAATTCTCAAATAAAATATTCAAGGAACAAGAATCATCAACATTTATTCTGGAACTTCCATCCTACCGAATACCAAAATTTAGTGCAGTCCTGAATCATACTTATAACAGTTCCAAACATTATATTCTTAAAGCAGGACCAACCATTCTGGGATTTTCATTAGTCCTATGGTTTCTTACTTTCTTTCCAAACATTAATCCGGATATTAAAACTGATGAAGTACCTCCGAGTCAGGTAGAAAACGTGGTACGCGCAGAAAGACTCCAGAACTCTTATGCCGCTGATCTTGGCAAAATTATACAACCGGTTATGACTCCGATAGGAATGGATTGGAGAATTGGTGTGTCACTAATTTCTGCATTTGCAGCACGCGAAGTTTTTGTTTCATCGCTCGCATTAACATTTAAAGTCACCACCGATGTTGATGAAAAGCCAAACACTTTGCTTACATCACTTAGAAGCGCAAAGATTGAATCAACAGGACAACAATTATTCACAACTGCAACTTCCATCGGACTAATTGTGTTTTTCATATTCGCACTCCAATGTTTGTCAACAGTTGCTGTTTCTAAAAAAGAAACTGGTGGCTGGACAATTCCATTACTGCAAGTTTTTGTTTTTACAGTACTTGCTTATTCGATGACTTTAATTACTGTGAACGGTTTAAGATTTTTTGGAATTCAATGAGGTGTATTATTATGAATAAAATTATTATTTTGCCAATGATTAGCTGTGGTCATATTTAAATCGAATAATATAAATTGAAAAACAAACAAGCAGAAGATATATTCAGGAATTTCCTGAAAGCCGGTAAGAATAGAATAACTCCTGAAAGATTTGAAGTTCTTGAAGCTGCATTGGAGTACGAAGGTCATTTCGGTGCCGATGATTTATACATCATCATGAAAAATGCAAATTCAAGAGTTTCCAGAGCTACTGTTTACAAAACGCTTGAATTACTTTCTCAGTGTGAACTTCTTTCAAAAAGAAATTTCGGTGATAACGTTAATAGATTTGAAAGCAGCTTTAAACGTCAGGTTCACGATCATTTAATATGTGTAGTTTGCGGTAAAATAGTTGAATTCGCTGATCCAAGGATTAAGCAGATTCCAGAACAAATTAGCGAAGAATTAGGTTTCAACTTCGAGAGCTATTCATTTAATATTTTTGCCCGCTGTAAAGATCCAAAAAAATGTAAACAATCCAGAGAGAAATGACAGAACAGATATATCCGCTTCAATGGAAGAAAAAAGATTTCTCAATAAAGATATTTTGTTCGATACCGAACATTGCCACAGGAATTTTACTGAAAGCTGGTGATTCAAATTTCGTTATTGATCCGGGTGATGGAATACTTAGAGATTTAAATTCTGAACTGGGAGTTAAGAAATTGTTAGAACTTTCAGATGTATTTATAACACATGGTCATCATGATCATGTCGGTGGTGTATGGTCGTTATTAACATATCTGAGAGTGATGCAAAAAAAATCTCCGCTTACAATCCACTATCCTGAAGGTTGTGTTGAAATTGAAAGCATTTATAACGCGTTTAAAAAAGTTTACTCCCGTTCAATCACTTACAAAATAAATCTGAAGCCTATCAAAAAGACAAACGGTTTTACTACCGGAAATATTTCGGTCAAACCTTTCCCAGTTATACATAAAGAACTCTTATCTAATGGGAAAAAACGACAGGTGCCTGCACTTGGATACAATTTCATTTACGATAATATGAAAATTTGTTATGGAGGTGATACAGCATATTGTGATGAACTTGTCGTTCATGCAAAAAATGCTGATCTCGCAATTCTTGAAGCTGGGCACGATGAAGAAACACCCGATGATATGCATATGACAAAAACTGAGGCTGTTTCAATCGGCAAATCAGCAAAAAAATATTTTTAGTTCATGTTCCAGAATAAACAAATCGGTCAGTTATGAAAAATTTAAAATTAGTTCACTTAAAAGTCTGCCTTATTATTTCAATATCACAGCTCTCTTTCACACAGCAGGATTTTACTTTTGAAGGAGAAAATCATTTGAGCAACATCCGAATGCTTACCGATAGCGGCGAGAATGCGGAAGCATATCTTTCATTTGATGAAAGTAAATTAATTTTTCAGTCAACAACCGGCGATATGAAATGTGATCAGATATTTACGATGAATATTGATGGAAGTGATAAGCAAATGGTTTCAACAGGAAAAGGAAGAACAACCTGCGCATATTTTTTACCCGGTGATGATAAGATAATTTATGCATCAACACATTTAGCTGATGAAGAATGTCCAACGCCTCCTGACAGAGCAAAAGGATACGTTTGGCAGCTATATAAATCATTCGATATTTTTTCAGCGAATGCAGATGGCAGTGAATTATCAAGACTAACATTCTCCGATGGATATGATGCAGAAGCAACTGTTTCTCCCAAAGGAGATAAAATTGTTTTTACATCAACAAGAGATGGAGATCCTGAAATTTATGTGATGGATATTGATGGTTCAAATCAAAAGAGATTGACTTTTGAAAAAGGATATGATGGTGGTGCATTCTTTTCTCTTGACGGAAGTAAAATAGTTTTTCGTGCAAGCAGACCTAAAACAGAAGAAGAACTTAAAGATTATCAGGAGCTTGCAGACGACGGATTATTTCGCCCAACGGTTCTTGAACTTTATGTTATGAACGCTGACGGATCAGATATCAAACAAATAACAAATTTTGGTAAAGCAAGTTTTGCGCCTTTCTTTTTTCCTGATGGAGAGAAAATTATTTTTTCTTCAAATGTTAACAGCGAAAGTGGACGTGACTTCGATCTTTATATGATAAATGTTGATGGAACCGGATTTGAGCAAATTACTTTCAATAAAACCTTCGATGGTTTCCCGATGTTCACCAGGGATGGTAAGCAGCTCATCTTTTGCTCCAACAGATTTAACAAAAATGAAGGCGACACAAATGTTTTTATTACTGACTGGACTGACTAGTTAGGAATCAATTAATTTTTTCGGAGAGTGCAATGTATTCTAAAAGTTTAATTCTTACCGTTTTATTATTTACAATTTCTAATATTGCTGTTTATAATCAACAAGCAGATAATCCTGAAGTAACTACAGAAGAAATTAAAGAGCACATCAGTTTTTTAGCTTCAGATAAATTAAAAGGAAGAGACAGCGGAACAGAAGAATTATTCGGTGCTGCTGTTTATATCTCAGATGAATTTAAAAATTATGGGCTGGAACCTTTATTCAAAGATGGATTTTTACAAGAATTTCCTTTCGTAAAAACAATTGAACTTACTGATAAGAACAGTCTTTCCTTTTCAACTAATAGAAGTGAAGTTGAACTAAAGTTAAGAGAAGATTATATCACGTTACCTTTTTCCGGCAACACAGATGTGAATGGCAGCCTGGTTTTTGCTGGTTTTGGAATATCAGCTTCCGATCTTAATTATGATGATTATTCGGGCATTGATGTGAAAAATAAAATTGTAATTGTTTTCAGAAACACACCTGAACCGGCGGTTGCACATTCTGGTTTTGATGCTCATTCACCGCTGAGAAAAAAATCGTCAGTTGCAAGAGACAAAGGTGCTGCCGGGATTATATTTATTAATCCTTATGATTCAAATAAAACCTCAGATGATTTAGTGGAATTTAGTTTTGACAGAGGAGGTGCCATGAGTGATTTCTCTGTTCAAAGTGTTAAACGAATTTTTATCGAAGAATTATTACATAACGAAGGAATAAATCTTAAAGACGTTTACAATAAAATTCTTGAATCAAAAAAACCATCGTCTTTTGAACTAAAGAATTCGTCCGCAAAAATTTCAACTGAAGTTAAAGAAGTTGAAGCAGTTAGCTGGAATGTTGCTGGATACCTTGAGGGAAAAGATCCCGAACTAAGAAATGAATTGATAATTATTGGCGCTCACTTCGATCATCTTGGAATGGGTGGCGAAGGTTCTCTTTATCGCGGCGATAAACCTCAAATTCATAATGGCGCTGATGATAACGCTTCAGGAACAACCGGTGTTTTAGAATTAGCAGAAAAATTTGCTTCTCGGAAAAATAATTTAAAAAGAAGTATAGTATTCATAACTTTTTCAGGTGAAGAGCTTGGTTTACTTGGTTCGAATTATTTTGTAAATAATCTGCCCTTCCCTGTCGAAGACGCAATAACAATGGTGAATATGGATATGATCGGAAGATTAAAAGACAGTTCTCTAATTGTTTATGGAACAGGTACTTCATCGGATTGGAAAGATATTCTGAATAATTATAATAAATACGGATTCAAATTAACATTTAATGATGAAGGATTCGGACCGAGTGATCATTCATCTTTTTACGGCAAGAAAATTCCGGTTCTGTTTTTTTTCACCGGTACACACGAAGATTATCATAAACCATCCGATGATACAGAAAAAATTAATTTCACCGGCGAAAAAGATATTCTAAATTATGTTTATGATATTGTTACTGCTATTGATAAGAATCCTATACGACCGGATTATCTGCTGGTTGAGAAGAAAGAATCGGGACAGATGTTTGCAAGAAAAGTTTATGTCGGTACCGTTCCTGATTTCGCAAGCAATGTTGATGGCTATAAAATCAGCGGAGTGTCTGAAGGAAGTCCTGCACAACTTGCAGGATTACAGGGCGGAGATATTATCATTTCATTCGGCGGGAAAAAGATTTCTAACATTTACGACTTCACTTATGCACTCGGAGATTTTGTCCCCGGCGATGAAGTAGATGTGATTGTTAAACGAGGCGAAGACGAAATTACTTTTAAAGTTAAACTTGCTTCGAAGTAAATCAGGTAATAAATATTCCAATGATAGGCGGATCTCCTGATTCGCCTTTTTTCTTTTAAAGAATTAATTTTGCTGATATAAATCCATCAATTGAGAAACAATGAAGAGAAAGAAGAGAAAATATGCGAATGTTATAATGCTGCTGTTGATAATTTTCGTGCTCTTCTTTATAGTCTTTCAGGATAAAAATAAAGTTGTGAGTGCGGCTGAACTGGTAGAAAGTTATTCCATCGATCAGAAAACAGCAGAAAATAAATTTTTAAATAAAAATATAGAACTTTCCGGAAGTGTCAAATCTTTTATTCAATCAGAAAACGGAAGTAGCTTTCTTGAATTGCAAACAAATACCGAGAACATGAAAATTTTTTGCATAATAAAAGATGAATCTACCGTACAAGAAGCATCAACATTGACTAATGACTCACTCGTTACTGTTTTTGGTAAATGCCTGGGACTAAATCCAACTGGTTACGAAAAATTTTCAAACAGTATTTTTATAGAAGTGGAATGGATAAAATAATCTGGCGTCAAAAAGAAATCTCCCTAAAGCCAAGAGAAAGAGGATTCCATATTGTAACTGATGAGATTGTTCATCAGTTGCCTGAGCTAAATAAAATTCAAATTGGTTTAATGCACATGTTAATAAAACATACATCCGCTTCAATAACTCTAAATGAAAATTTCGATCCTGATGTTCGCTCAGATATGGAGAAGTATTTTAGTCAGGCGGTAAAAGAAAATGAACCCTGGTATAATCATAATTCTGAGGGCACAGATGATATGCCTGCACACATTAAATCAACATTGATTGGGAATTCTTTAACAATCCCGATCACGAGTGGAAAATTAAATCTCGGAACATGGCAGGGAATTTATTTGTGTGAACATCGTAATCATGCAGGAAGCAGAAAAATTATTGTAACAATATCTGGAGAAAAATTAGTTGAGTAAAAAAAGAATCTTGTTCGTATGTATGGGAAACATCTGCCGTTCACCTGCGGCGGAAGGAATTGCAAAAAAACTTTCTGCGAAGAGAGGTCTTGAAGGTAAAGTTGAAATTGATTCAGCAGGAACTCTTGATTATCATACAGGTGAATCACCTGATTCAAGAATGATAAAACATGCTTCCAAACGTGGTTATAGTCTGGATAGCAAAGCCAGGCAATTCAATCCTGAAAAAGATTTTGAACATTTCGATTATATCATCACAATGGATAATGATAATTATTCTGAAATAATTTCACTCGATAAAAGAAATCAGTTTGCTGATAAAGTTTTTAAGATGGTGAGCTTCGGAAATAAAATAAAAGCTGATGAAGTACCTGATCCTTACTACAGCGGAAGTGATGGTTTTGAATATGTTCTTGACATTCTTGAAGATTCTATCGAAGGTTTACTTAACAGAGTTAAAGATGATATCAGAAGAGAAAATAAAAAAGCGGATTGAAGAAAAGCTCGGGAGTAAAATAAAAAGCTTCTCTTCCCTTTCCGGTGGATGTATAAGCGATGCTTTCAAAATTTCTACTGAAAATGGAACCAGCTTTTTCCTGAAATACAATCCATCAGCTTCAAATGATATGTTTTTTAAGGAAGCAAATGGATTGAGAGAACTGGATAAATCAAACGCTATCAAAATCCCTGAAGTATTATCTGTTGATGAAGATTATATTCTTCTTGAATTTATTGCATCCGGAAACCGGAAAAAAAAATTTTTTGAAGACTTTGGAAAGAGCTTTGCCGAAATGCATAAGTTCAAATCAGATAGCTTTGGTTTTTATGAGAATAATTACATCGGATCAAATCCGCAGATAAATATTCCCGATGAAAAAGAGAAATCTGACTGGACAGCATTTTATCTTAACAAAAGAATTTTATTCCAACTGCAATTAGCAGAAAAACTTGGTAATTCAACTGATGAATTGAGGAAAGGAATTTCAAAACTCGAGAATAAGATCGAAGATATTATCGGTCACAATTCTGAAAAGCCTTCACTTCTTCATGGTGATCTCTGGGCGGGTAATTACATGATTGATCAAAACGGAAATGCAGTACTGATTGATCCTGCCGCTTACTATGGACATAGGGAAGCGGATCTTGGAATGACAAAACTTTTTGGCGGATTTAATTCAGAATTCTATAAAGCTTACAACGAATCTTTTCCTTTAGAAGACGGATTCGATTACAGAGAAAATATTTACAAACTCTATCACGTTCTTAATCATCTAAATCTTTTTGGTGGTGGATACTATTCGCAGGCAATAAGTCTCATAAAGTTTTATGTTTAATAAGATTGGATGTTTCTTTCTACCTTTACCTACCCTAGCAGTTACACGAGTCTCTTTTTGTCAACCTGAACCTGCCTGACGGCAGACAGGCTCGCTTCTCCGAAGGAGTCCTTTGGACAGGTTCTTCTTATTTACCAAAAACGCGATTAAAGATTCCGAAACAAGTTCGGAATGACAGTCGTGCAACACCCTGGTCTGACGGCAAGGCAGGTTAGCGGCAAATGAATACAAAGTTATCAGAAGAATAAAAGAATTGCCACAAAGACGCCAGGTCTCAAAGAATTGCAAAGACTAGTTACATTTGCAGGCACGATTCGATAATGAATGAATTATATTTAAGTTGTTCAAATAAAAAAGCTTATTAAATGGAAAAAATATCGGTAACAGTAATTACCAAAAACGAAGAAAAAAATATTTCTGACTGCTTGAAGAGTGTTGAATGGGCTGATGAAATTATTGTGGTTGATTCAGAAAGTACTGATCGCACTATCGAATTAACAAAACAATTCACTAATAAAGTATTCACTCGTAAATGGGAAGGTTATGTTCCTCAAAAAAGATATGCATTAAGTCTGGCAAGTAATGAATGGGTGCTCAGTCTTGATGCAGATGAGCGAATAACTGATGAGCTGAAAAATGAAATAATGAATCTGAAACCGGACGATTTAAATGGATACAAGATCAGAAGAAAAAATTTTCTGATGAATAAAGAAATAACAAGCTGCGGCTGGGAGAAAGATTTTCAACTTCGTCTTTTCAAAAAAGATAGAACAAATCTGAACGATCGGTTGGTTCACGAAAAATTTATTGTTGATGGTAAGGTTGGAACACTTAAAAATCCGATGCTGCATTTTACTTTCTCTTCCTTTACAGATTACTTTGAAAAAATTAATAAATACACAAGCCTTAAAGCTGAAGAACTTTCAAAGAAAAAGAAAAAGATTGGCGGCTGGACGATTTTTTCACATACCATATCAGCTTTCTTTGCATTCTTTTTTATCAGAGGCGGTTTTAAAGATGGAGTTTACGGTTTGATTATCTCTTTACTTCATTCTGTAAGCACGATGATGAATTACATAAAATTATGGGAGCTTCAGAATAAAAAATGAGATGGAAAGAATGATTGAGTGCATTGATGCATGATTGCATGCGAACATGCAACCATGCAATAATGCAGAATTGTTATTTTACGTCAACGATTTCAGTATCAAAAATAAGTGTTGAGTTAGCTGGAATTTTTTCGAGCTGCATTTCACCATAACCAAGCTGTGGTGGAATTATGAACCTTGCTTTATCTCCCTTTTTAAGAAGACGCATTCCTTCATCCCAACCGGGTATCACTTGTCCTTGTCCGACAACAAATTGAATTGGTTCATCTCTTTCAACGGAACTATCGAATAAAGTTCCATCCTGCAGGTACCCTGAATAATTAACAGTGACCACTTTACCTGAGTCAATCATTGGACCATCGCCATGAGAAATAATAGCATATTTGAGACCGCTGGCTGTGGTTTTAAATAAAGTCGAATCAACCTCCCACATTTTGGCAACACCTTTATCTTTAACATCAAGTAATTCAATTACAACTTTTAAATCAGTATTTGGTGGAATAAATCCGACACCTGCTTCACCATAAGCAAGCTTTGAAGGAATGATCATTGTTCTTACTCCACCAGCTTTCATTCCAATGATACCTTCATCGGTTCCCTTGATAAATGAACCTGAATTCAGAACAAATTTTATCGGTTGGTTTCGCATTTTTGAATCGCCAAGAGAAAGCATATTTTTTGTTTGGTCGGTTGACCAATCTGTAAATAATTCTCCGGCAGAATCTTTTGGGACCATCCAGCCTTTGAAGTGAATAGAAACCAGATCACCAGCTTTAGCTTCTCTGCCTGTACCAAGAGAATCATCCATAAACTGTAACCCAGACTCAAGAGTTTTTATTTCCTGTCCTTTATTGCAGCCCACCAAACTAACTGTTAAAACTGCAATAAGTACAAACAATATTTTTTGCATTTTTTTCCTTTTAAAAATTTGACGATGAAATATATTCATAATTATTGTCTCTTTTTTATGCGTAATAATTTTATCCTATGTTTTAAGAATTGTCTGTTTTACCTTTGAAACAATTCAGGATAAACAATTAAATATTTTCAACTGTATGTTAAGCGAAAAATTTTCTATTACCCGAACATTGATACTATTAACGGTAGTTTTTTTAGTTTTTAATTTTGATAACGCACAAAGCCAAAAATCTGAATCAGAATCTGTCATTGATTCAGATTTGAATTTTGAGGAGGCTGTTGCAGGAATTTCAGTTCCTGATGGTACGATTGAAAATTTAAGAATTGTTGATATTTATTATTATGGATTTGATGACAAACTTCATAAAGGACAGTTGGTGGTTCATAAAGATGTGGTATTGGATATAATTGAAATATTTGAGTTTATCAGAGAATCTCACTTCCCTGTTGAAAAAGTAATTCCAATCAGCCAATACAATTGGTCCGATGAAAAATCTATGAAGGATAATAACACATCAGCTTTCAACTACAGATTCATTTCCGGAACGAGAGTAATTTCAAATCATGCCTCCGGATTAGCAATCGATATAAACCCCCGGTTGAATCCATACATTAAGAACGGATCAAGTTTACCGGCAAATTGTATTTACGATACGACAAAAACCGGGACAATTTCAGCATCATCTCAACTTGTTAATGAATTTAAACAGAGAGGCTGGCAATGGGGCGGCGATTGGAAGAGTCTTAAAGATTACCAGCATTTCGAAAAAAAATTAAAGTAGGCTTTTCCCCTTTTCTGTTCCGAATAAATAGATAAGCGCACGCGGGATATTCTTTGACCAATCTCTTTCACCATGTTGTGAGCTTTTAGCCTTTACATAATAGAAATCTGTTCTTTCCTTGTATCCATTTTTCGTTAAAGCGTTCAGCATCTCATCAACACCTGTTTGCAATCTTGTATCAAGTTCATCATCTCCATTACAAATAAAAAGATTAATCTCTTTCTTCTTGCCAGAATAGGATAATACATTATCAACAAAGTTATACCGATCAATTTTAAAAGCCGGAGAAAAGCAAAAGGCTTTTGAAAATATTTCAGAATATTGCCAGGCGAGAATAAAAGAAATTAATCCGCCGAGTGAACCACCGCCGTTTGCTGTATTCTGCCTGTCCGGTTTTGTCCTGTAATTCCTGTCAATAAAAGGTTTGAGCGAATCAACGATGAAATTCATATAAGCATATCCGGTATCGTTTTCAGAGTACTCATTATTCCTTTGCGGCGTATTATAAATTCCGACAATTATTAACGGTTCAATTAATTTTTGTTTGATAAGACTATCTGCTGCTTCATCAATTTGCCAATCAACCTGAAAAGATGAAGTTGAAGGATCAACAATATTTTGTCCGTCATGCATATATAGTACAGGATATCGTCTGTCAGATTCTGAACTATATTCCGGAGGAAGCCAAACGACAATATCTCTTGCTTTTATTCCACTTCCTGAAAAATTTCTGTGATACTCTACAAATCCGGTTATTTGCCCTTCAATTTTTCTTTCAACCTGATCCGCCCAAAGATTGATCTTCAATGAAATTGTAGTATCACTCCAAACTATGAAAGAAAAGTTTGAAGGAATTGTTCCATCATCGTTTAATGCTTCTTTAATCCAGCTTCCGCGCGTGAATTTGAATTCAAGCTTCTTACCTCTCGGGAAGGAGAAATTTTTAACCCATTTACTTTTCACGATTTCATCAAGAGAAACAACTTCCGGCTGCCAGTTACCTAACAAATTATCGTTGCCGGTTATATAAACAGCTTCATCTGCATTTAAATCTTTTGTAAAAACTTCAAAAGTAATTGAAACTTCAGTTTGTGGAAAAGAATCAAATGAATAAAAAAAGATGAAGTAGAAGATGAGAGAATATTTTACCATATTAATTTGATTTGAATGGCTTATTTTTTGCAAGATTAAAAAAACTTATCAGTGTTGATTACTGAATTAATTATGAATTATTGCTTCCCAAAAATAACGATTTTAGTTTTTCTTTTACTCAGCAGTTGTGCTGATCGTTCACTTTTCACTGACCCAACTGATCCGGGTCTTGGGGGAATTTTTACTGTTATCAAAGGTAATCTTTCAGGAACATTATTGAAAAGTAAATCTCCATATTATGTATCAGAGGATATTTCTATAAACCCCGGAATTACACTGCTCATCGAACAGGGTACATTAATTTTTTTTAAGTCGGATGCAGGATTATATATTTCAGGTGGAATAAGAGCAATTGGAAACAAGCAGTCACGGATTGTATTTGAAGGTTTTGGAAATGCTTGGAAAGGTATCCACTCTGAAAATCCGACTGATAGTTTGATTTTTATTTTCTGCGATATCAAAGAAGCTTATCTTCCTATCGGAAGCGAGTTAAAATTTGGTGCAATTGAAACCTCCAATGCCAACCTCGTTGTGAAGAATTGTTATTTCAATTTTAATTATTCACAGTACGGTGGTGGAATTACCTTGCTTTACTGCAACTCGGAAATAATCAACAATATCTTTTATGACAATGAATCTCTTGACTATGGCGGAGCAATTCTCTCCCAAAACTCTTCAAATAAAATTATTAACAACACTTTTTACAAAAACTATTGTTTGAATTTTGGCGGAGCGATAACAGTTGTTGATCCGGTTTACGAGGAAATACAGAATAATTTGTTTTACAAAAACTTTTCATATCGCGGTGATACAAGAATTCATCTTGTTTCAGGTGACAGCTTAAACATTTTTGAGCAGTATAATTTTTTAGATCCCGACAGTTTAGATCCTTTATTTATTTCAGAAACTGATTTTAACTTAAAAGAAAATTCGCCCTGTAAAGATGCTGGTAATCCTGCAGCAGAATTTAATGACTGGGATGGTTCGCGAAACGATCAGGGTGCTTATGGCGGACCTGGTGGCGATTGGTGAAACATAAAAATGCCATCTATAAAGTAGCACAGATTATTCCGAAGGAATGGCTTTGCTACTGATCTGTACTACAAAGCAAAACCAATGTGAGACTCACCTTCGAGGTGAGCCTCACGTAAAGATTGACTAATTCTTCTATTCCATAGCCATGGGTATGATAAAGATAAAAGCAATGCGCAACTTCATGTGCTAATTTACCCTTATGCGTCGCTGAACCATTTATTATCGCACAATTGTTGGTTTTGTAATACGCCATTCCTTCAGCCGCCCCATTTGGCACAAAATAAATATTCAGTTTATTTTCTACATCATAAAAAGCTGTCAAAATTTGGAACAAACTATCAGTTAAATAACAGAAGGTACTATCAGTTATAGTTTCAATTTGATTGCATTCAAAAGAAATCATTGCGTCCGCAAAATCTGATTTAAGTTTCTGAATTGCAATGGTTAAATCATTTTGTGATATTCCAGGACAACTTGAAGAATTAATTATCCATGCTACAACATAAACTGTTCTAACTTGAGTTGGTTGATAATGAAGTAATACCTCAGGAGCACCATATGTGCTATCGATAGTAACCGGTTCTCCAGGCGGAAAAGTAACTAGACATTCTTGCGCATTAATGCTAGTATATAAGCTAATTATAAAAGAACACAAGATTAAGAGATCTAAAAGTTTCATATAGATTTCCTTTCTTTATAGTGAATAATTCTTTAAAATTGAAAAGCAAACAAAAAGGCGTATCTCACGTTTGTGAGAACTCAGCAAACCGATTTGTTTGTATTATGGGTAACGGTGTTACCGCACCGTTACTCTTTCTATTAAACTCATATCTATTCCTATCATTTTCACCTCCTCCCAATTATTAAAAGTGCATCTCCAAGTCCGGTACCATATCGCTTACCTACGGCGACCATAATTTCTTCTTGAACAGATAAGCCATAAATTCTATCATTAGTATTATAAATTTCTTCAAATTTATGCCAGGACTTTCCGTTATAATGCCAGATCATAGCTGCATCTCCGGCTACAATGAAATTATTTTTATTGCTGCCCCTGATTCTATAAGCAAAATTTCCAAGATCAAGTACTTTCCAACCATTCGAAGTTGGCACCCATTCTTTTCTCACTATCATTTTATCAATAAGGGAATGCCTGAAAACTTGACCATCGACCAATACGAATTCGCCATTTCCACTAGTCCATAAACTGTTTAAGAGAGTTCCACTATAAATATTTAGCGTTGTATTTGTTTGACTATCCCATATAGATTCTACACCATTTCCATTAATTTCTAATATTGCAACTCTTCCATTCTGATTACTCCAACCGCAAGTCCAAATCTCATTTCCGTCTGTTGTTCCGAAAATATCTTTTAAGTCCACATCCGTTCCGCTTGTAATTTTACTCCAGTGCCAGTTTTGGTAGTGTGCAATAAATCCATTACCACTAACAACATATAAATCATTTCTTGAAGTACCCCACATTTTATTTACTGAACCATTTAATTGTGTAATTAAAGAACAATCATTTGTGAATTTTATACCATCATAGTGAGAAATGCTGCCATCAATATGAGCAAATAAAATATCATCTGCTGCAAAAGCAAAAATTGCTTTAACAGGAGGATAGTCAACACCGCCGCAAGCATTTGTTTTTATTCTTTTCAACTCCCATTGGCTGCCATCCCAGTGTACGGCATTGTATGCCGTGTAACCGTTTATGCTTGTATCTGCAATATTTATTTCACCAACTGCCCAGATATTATTTTCATTAATAATGGCTACATCGAACAATACACTGTTGCTTATATCCCCGAAAGTGAAAGTTTCAAATGTATAGTTGTGGCTTGTTGTATCCATTGTGGTTACGCTTAGCTCATTGCTGGAGATTCCGGTCAAGCCGGAATGACTGGTGATAAAAGAATAAGTTCGGTTTGGCAGAAGTGAATCAATGTAGAGTAACGAGTCTTGAGTATTGAGATTTAAGATTTGAGATTTAGTATCGCCGGATGGGTTAGTTTGATTCAGAGTTATGGTTGTCGGTAGTGGCAGGTTGGTTGTTGTTAAAGTAATCCAGGCTTCGGTGCAGGAAACGTCTTCAAGTTTTAGATTTAATGACTTATTGTCGGGAGGGTCAGTCGTATCACAGGACTTGATTAATAGACTAAAACTGATTACAAGAAGACCTACAATTACTCGCTTCATTTTTATATTCCTAAAAACTAATAGTTATTTAGCCTTAATTTAAGTTTCGTAAACGAGCATTGCTAATTTTTAATATGCAAAAAAAGGCAAGAGCAGCTTGCCAGGCTGTTCAATGAATAGATAGTGTCTTTTTTGCCAATTAACCCGCCTGTCGCTGCTACGATAGGCGGGATTTTTTTGTTGAGCTATTAACTCCTTTTTTTAATGATTATTAATTTCTTGTGCCAATCTCAATTAAACCCTGTCCCTGATAATTTCCACAAATTACCACTATATTTCCCCTGATCGCTACCTTTGAATAGCCTTTATTATTGGGTGTATTTAACATCTTCCAGCTTACTCCGTTGAAATGGAAAATTGCTCCGGAATCCCCCACGATAAAAATATCATTTGAACTATTACCTCTTACTGAATTAGTTCCTACGGGGTATAAATCTATCTCATCCCATACACCAAATTTGTTAACGTACGCTCCTTCACCACACACATATAAAATGTTTTCATTAACTGCCCAGGCTGAATAAAGCCGGACATCCCTGTTCCAGGAAACGGAATCTGCTTTTCCATCTACGATTTTTAATATCTTCTTGTCTCCAGGAATAAAGAATGAAGATACAGGACAGTAAAGAATAGTCTTATTCTCTTTAGCAATAATTCCCCAAACATCATTTATTCTCGTTTCTGTTCCGCTTTCTACATTTTGCCAGATTCCATTGGTATTCCTATGTCCAACAAAACCTTCATCCCCAACAACATAAATTCCAACTTCATTTCCCCACATCTTGTTAATTCCGACACCAATAAAGATAGGATCGATGACAAGTTCCTTATAGTTTTGCCCGTCCCAATGAAACCAAGGGTCAAACCATACATCGTTTTCATTAATAGCACAAACAGAATGAACTACTGGAGGATAACCTTGATAGGTGAGCTTTCGTAATTCCCAAGTATTTCCATTCCACTCAGCTAAATTGTAAGGATGTGGATCTGGTTGCCCGAGAGTATCGTTTATATAAATCTCACCAACAGCATAAACAGAATTTTTGTCTATTATCGCTACATCCCAAAGAAAACTGGCATCATGCTCGCCAAATGTCCACGTTTGCCAGGTAAATGCGTGGCTGGTGGTGTCCAAAGTAATTACGCTTAGCTCATTGCTGGAGATTCCGGTCAAGCCGGAATGACTGGTGATAAAAGAATAAGTTCGGTTTGGCAGAAGTGAATCAATGTAGAGTAACGAGTCTTGAGTATCGAGATTTAAAATTTGAGATTTAGTATCGCCGTATGGGTTAGTTTGATTCAGAGTTACGGTTGTCGGTAGTGGCAGGTTGGTTGTTGTTAAAGTAATCCACGCTTCAGTGCAGGAAACATCTTCAAGTTTTAGATTTATGCCCTGTCCTTCAGGTGGTTCAGTTGTGTTACAAGCCTTCAGTAGCAGACCAAGGCTTATTACTATTAAACCAAAAATTACTTGCTTCATTTTAATTTTCCTAAAACCAATAGTTAATTAGCCTTAATTTAAGTTTCGTAAATGAGCATTGCTAATCTTAATAAGCAAAAATTGTACAATTAAACAGAATACGTTTTCTTCAAATAAATCAAATTAAATTTTTATGCTGAGTAAAAAGGTTAGCAGCACAGCAGGAATTTTCAACCAACTGAAAAAAATCATTGCTTAAAGGTCATTTATTAACGAATAAAGTTTTAAATATTTTTCTCATTTTTATATAGAGAATTGTAATAAACAGTTATTTCCTGAGAGATTATTACTTTTACACTATGAAAATTTATTTTGGTGAATATTGTATCCGCAGTTATGAGTATTCTGATCAGAAAGCATTGGTCAAATACGCAAACAATTACAACGTTTCCAGATTACTCAGGGATCAATTCCCCTTCCCTTACACTTCAGAGATGGCTGAAATGTGGCTTGTTCATGCATGCAATCAGAATCCTGAATCAAATTTTGTAATTGCAAATGAGAAAGAACTTATCGGTGCAATCGGGATTAATTTACAGGATGATGTTAACAGATTTTCGGCTGAAATTGGTTACTGGCTCGGTGAACCTTTCTGGAATAAAGGTATAATTACACAAGCTTTAAATTTATTTTCTGATTTTGCATTTAATAAATTTGAATTGAATAGAATATTTGCAAATGTATTTGAAGGCAACGACGCATCTGAAAAAGTTTTGCGAAAAACAGGCTACAAAAAAGAAGCAACTTTGAAGAAAGCAGTTTTCAAAGAAGGAAAATTTATTGATCAGCATATTTATGCATTATTAAAAGATGAATTCCTGAAATCAAGATGACAGAGAGAACCCAAAAACTTATTAAGCTTTTTAAAGATTGGTCAAATGAAGACGCTGAAAGCATTCAGCCAATAATTCAGTCAGGTTCTGACAGGAAATATTTCAGAATATCAGGCAACAAAAAAACTGCCATTGGAGTTTTTAACCCTGACAAAAAAGAAAACAAAGCGTTTCTTCTATTCACTGCTCATTTCAACAAAATAGGGTTGAATGTACCAAAGCTTTATAATCAACAGTTAAAAGAAAATATTTATTTGATCGAGGATCTCGGAGATATAAGCCTTTTTTCTCTTGTAGAAAAAAAAGGTTCTAAGGAAGTAATATCAAAAAATACTATTGAATACTATAAGGATGCGCTCCTTCATTTAGTTCGTTTTCAAATTGATGGCAATAAAGGATTGGATTATTCAGTCTGCTATCCGAAGAACAAATTCGATAATCAATCTGTTTTATGGGATTTGAACTATTTCAAATATTACTTTCTAAAACTTGCAAAAATTACTTTTAATGAGCAGAAGCTGGAAAATGATTTTCATTTTTTCTCCAAATATCTTCTTGAAGCCGATTCAAAATATTTTATGTACCGTGATTTTCAGTCAAGGAATATTTTAGTCCGTGACAACCAGTTGTACTTCATTGATTACCAGGGAGGAAGAAAAGGTGCATTACAGTACGATGTGGCTTCTCTTTTGTTTCAGGCAAAAGCAAACTTATCAACGCAGATTCGAGATGAGTTATTAGAATACTATCTTGTTCAGGTAAGTCAAAAGTCAAAAGTCAAAAGTCAAAATTTTTTAAAATATTATTATGGATTTGTGTTGATAAGACTTTTGCAAACACTTGGTGCTTACGGATTCAGAGGTTATTTTGAAAACAAATCTCACTTCCTTTTGAGCATTCCTTTTGCTCTGAAAAATCTCAAATGGCTCGTTGAAAAAAATCATATCCCAAAAAATCTTCCTGAACTAAAAAGAATAATTAACTCAATCTTACAGAATGAAGAATTAAAAAATCTCGGTTTAACAAAATCTGGAAACAGATTGAAAGTTACTATCAAAAGTTTTTCATACAGGAATGGAATACCAAAAGATTTTTCAGGCAATGGCGGTGGATTTGTTTTTGACTGCCGCTCGCTTGAAAATCCCGGCAGATATCCTGAATATGCGAATAGTACTGGACTTGATAATAATGTAATCGACTTTTTAAAGAATAGAAGCGATGTGAAAAATTTTTTAGATTCTGTTCATTCAATAGTTGATCGGGCAATCACAAATTATTTGGATCGTGGTTTCAAGAACCTGATGATCAATTTTGGATGTACTGGCGGACAGCATCGTTCAGTTTATTGCGCTGAAAATATTGCAAAGCATATCAATAATAAATTTAAAGTCGATGTTTCATTATATCATACACAGCTTAACAAAAAAGGGATTGCGTGATGCGTGCGATGATACTCGCTGCAGGACTCGGAACAAGACTGAAGCCGCTCACTGATACAACTCCAAAAGCGCTTGTTAAAATAAAAGATAAAACTTTGCTTGAAATACAAGTTAAGAAATTAGTGTCAGAAGGATTTAACAAGATCGTCATCAACATTCATCATTTTGCTGATCAGATTAAAAATTATCTTGAGAGCAACAAATACTTCAATTGCTGCATTGAATTTTCTGATGAAAGTAATTTGTTATTAGATACGGGAGGTGGATTAAAAAAAGCATCTCATTTTTTCGCAGACAATAAACCGTTTCTGGTTTATAATGTGGACATCCTATCAAACATCAATCTTAAAAAATTATATGAATTCCATCTCAAGTCAGAAAGTATTGCAACACTGGCAGTTCAGGAAAGAAAGTCTTCCCGCAAATTTTTATTTGATGATAGAATGGTTTTATGCGGATGGAAGAATGAAAAATCAGGCGAACGAATTATTTCAGTGGAAAGTAAATCTGAATTAACAGCTTATTCATTCAGCGGAATTCAAATTATTGATCCGAAGATTTTTAAATATTTTCCTGATAAATTAATTTTTTCGTTAGTTGAGCTATATCTGAATGTTTCGGCAAAAGAAAACGTTACTGGTTACGTTCATAATGATGATGAATTGATGGATGTGGGAAAGGTGGAAAATATTAAGGGGGCAGAATCTTTCTTCGGATAATCAGGTCACTCCGATGGAGATTCCATTTCAGCTTTTGTTTTTTCCTTATTACAAACAGATCGTTCCTTCGGAACTTATTCAATTTTATTTTCATTTTGTTAACTACATAACACCGTAGGTGTGACCTGTTTGTAATTTAAAACTACGACTCACTGATTAAGCGCTGTAGGTGCGATATGTTATTATTTTTTCTATGATCAGGTCGCTCCGATGGAGCCTCTATTTCAGTTTTCATTTCTTCCTTATTCCAAACAGAACGTTCCTTCGGAACTTATTCAATTTTACTTTCATTTTGTTAACTACATAACACCGTAGGTGTTTCCTGTTTGTAATATTTTAGAACAAACATTTATTTAGTGAGCACCGTAGGTGCGACCTGTAATTTACTTTCAGAAATTGTGCTTCACGAGTACCTATCAAGTCTGAACTTCTCACCGAGATATAATTTCTTAACTTCCTCATCGTTCGCCAGATCTTCAGCGCTTCCCTGTTTAAAAATCACTCCATCGATCAGGATGTAAGCCTTATCAACAATACTTAATGTTTCGTGAACGTTGTGATCAGTAATCAGAATTCCGATTCCCCTGTTCTTCAGATTGGCTACAATGTTCATAATATCCTCAACAGCAATCGGATCTATACCAGCAAATGGTTCATCCAGTAAAATAAAACTTGGATCCGTTGCAAGTGCTCGGGCAATTTCTGTACGACGCCTTTCACCGCCGCTTAACTGAAAACCTTTGCTGGTTCGGATATTAGTGATTGATAATTCATCTAATAAAGTTTCACATTTTTTAAGTCGTGATTCTTTATCAAGGTTTGTCATTTCAAGAACAGCAAGAATGTTTTCCTCAACCGTAAGTCGTCTAAAGATTGAAGCTTCCTGCGGCAGATAACCAATTCCCATTCTCGCACGTTTATACATTGGTACTTTTGTAATCTCCTGATCATCCAGAAAAACTCTGCCTGCATCCGGTTTGATCATCCCGGTAATCATATAAAAAGTCGTCGTTTTACCTGCACCATTTGGACCAAGTAATCCAACTATTTCACCTTTTGAAACTTCAATTGATGCTTTGTTAACAACTTTTCTCTTCTTGTAAATTTTTACAAGCGAATCGCTTCTAAGTGTTTTACTCATTCTCTGGTAAGTTAATTATAAAATCTTTTTTCTCTGGTCTGTTTTCTCTCAAAACAAATTTAGGCAAAGTAAAAGTTCTTTCTAAACCTTCTACTTTATTTTCAGGATGATATTCACTTGTGGGCGATCCATAAAGTTTCACCTGATCAATTTCATTTTCTTTAAATAGTATTACGGCTCTTTGCGCAGTTGATTTAACAAGACCATTTGGTGTATTATCGTCATACAAATAATAAATTGACTGAACTTTTCCTTCAAACTCTGCTTTATGCAATCGGTTATTGAAAAAATAAAGCTTAACGCTGTCTGATGAAGTTTGGTCAAATCTCTGAACATAAGTTTTATTTTGTGAGAGCATGAAAGCGTTATTATCAACAATCAGTGATTTAATATCTCCATCCTCAAGATAAATTGTAATTGAATCACCAGTTAATTGTGATGTTTCATACCACATAGCTGGTCTGGGTTTTTCTTCACTCAATCTGTTAGTGACAATTTTTTCCTCATCACGATAATAAATTGAAAGGTCGTTCAGCGAAGCAAAGCTTCCCCTCAAAATTTTTACTGAATCAGTTGCTTTGAAGACATCCTCCCCGCTCCTGAAACTTTCCATCACCAGGCTTTTAATTAGAAGAGTATCAATAGAAATTCTGTCCTGATCAACTTCATCAGTATTAAACGTAGTATCAATTTGCATCAGGAGCGGTTTTTCATTTATCAAAGTATATTTTAACTGACCATCATCTTCAAGATGATTACCAAAGATCGTTAAGTTATCCTTTAAATTTTTTATGCTCACATTCCCATCAGCAATACTATATTTTGTTTTACGGAGATGAGTTAGTGAATCAGCAATAATGATATTGTCCTGATCTGTGATGTTTACGTTTCCGGTTGCAATTGATTTATCAAGATTTTTGAAATAAGTAAGTTCGTTCGCCGATAAAGTAGAAGTCGAATCAACGAGAGTAACATTTGTCTGGAAAAATGCTCGGGCTTCATCAAAATAGTATTCGCCGCTATCTGCTGAGAGAACAACTTTAGTATCATCGAGAATAATCCCGGAAGTGCTTTTGGTTTTTCTTAAGTTACCATAGTAGTAACCTTTTTCTGTCTGAAGTGTAAGACTATCCTGTTTTGCAACGACATTCCCGATCAATTCGGCTTCATTGCGCGCAAGGTATTGAATTGCCATATTACAAGTTACTGTTACATTTCCCTGGATTAATTTAACATTGCCAACAACTTCACGGATCGATTCACCATCAACAAATTTCCCGATTAAACTATCACCAACCACAGTAATTTTCTCATCTTCTGATTGTGACAAAAGGGAAATTTGAATTGCAAACAAACTTAGTATCAGAATAATCCTGAACATTATTCCTTTTTAGCTTTAGTGATATAAGTAATATTGTAGATAACATAGTTTCTAAGATGCTGGTCAGACTCGAATCCGTAACCTTCAATATGTTCATCTGGTGAATCAATAGTAACAAATTTATCCGAGACAATTTTTTTGTCACTGTTTCTCCATTTTAATTCATCCGTCCTTACAACAATTCCGCTATCATTAACAGCCACTACACTGTCAATAGCATACAAATCATTTGTTTTTTCATCCACTCTGCCTCGTTTGGATGTAAGAGTAGTTGTTTTTATTTCCTTCATATTGAAAAATTCAACTTTAACTCCTTCATCAAGAATAGTTTCTTTTCTTGTATTAAATAATTGTAAATGTCCTGCTGTAAGAATTGCTCTTGTTTTTCCCGAATCAGTAAAGAATACAGTTGAGTTCCAGCTTTCCTGAGCAGGTAATTCTTCAACAACAAATGAAGTATCTACGTGAGGTTTTACATCTTTACCTGTGCATCTGAACATTAATAAAGTGAGAAAGAAAAGAAAGAAAAATTTCATCTTCTCTGGAGTCCGAGATTAACAAGATCGTGTAGATGAACAATACCAATTGGTTTTTTTTCGCTATCAGCAACTATCAATGAAGTGATTTTATGATTTTCCATTATTTGAAGAGCGAATGATGCAAGATAATCTTTATCAGTTACTTTGGGATTTTTTGACATAATATCTGTAGCAACAAGATTTTTCACATCCATAGTTTTTTCAAGAAGTCGTCTTAAGTCACCATCAGTAATTACCCCGCTCAACTTCCCGCCTTTATTAACAACGCAAGTAGCACCAAGTCTTTTACTTGTCATCTCAATAATAATATCTTTTATTGATGCATCTTCGTTAACAATGGGAACACCATCGCCTTTTGTCATTATCTCATCAATCTTTAAAGATAATCTTTTGCCAAGACTTCCACCCGGATGAAGCAATGCAAAATCTTCAGCAGTAAATCCTCTTTTCTGAAGTAATGCAACCGAAAGTGCATCACCCATTACAAGTGTTGCAGTAGTTGATGAAGTTGGTGCAAGGTCATGCGGACAAGCTTCTTCTTTTACATTTATGCTAAGAAAAATATCACTGTCTTTTACAAGAGAGGAATCAGGATTACCAGACATAGTGATTATTTTCACACCAAGTCTTTTAAACATTGGTAACAGTCTGGTGATTTCTTCAGTTGAACCGCTTTTGGAAATTATGATAACCACATCTTCTTTTCTTACCATTCCAAGATCACCGTGAAGCGCATCAGTAGGATGAAGAAATATTGCTGCCGTGCCGGTCGAATTTAAAGTTGCCACAATTTTCCTGGCAATCAATCCGGATTTTCCCATTCCGGTAAGAACAACTCTCCCTGTTGATTTGAAAATTGTTTCTACTGCATTTACAAATTCCGAATTTATGCTTTGCTCAAGATGAGAGATTGCATCGGCTTCAATTCGTACTACATTTCTTCCGGTTTTAATAATTTCATTATCTGTCAAAATCTACCTTTAATCAATTTAGATAAAAGAGAAAAATTTATTTGTGATTTTTTACCAGTAAATCTATTTGCTGAATTTCAAATAATAAATCTTCAAGCTCTGATAATGGAAGCTGACTTTCTGCATCACTCAAAGCGTTTGTTGGATCAGGATGAACTTCAAGAAACAAAGCATCGATTCCAACAGCAGCAGCAGCTTTTGCAAGAGGTTTTATGAACTGAGCTTGTCCTCCGGTTTTCCCATCGCTTCCGGGTAACTGAACGGAATGTGTTGCATCCATAATAACCGGATAACCAAATCCTTTCATGATTACTAATGAGCGCATATCAACGACAAGATTATGGTAACCAAAAGATGAACCTCTTTCAGTCAATAATATTTTTTTATTTCCTGTTGATTCAATTTTTTCAATTGCATATTTCATATCGCCTGGTGCAAGGAACTGACCTTTTTTAACATTTACAGCAGCGCCGGATTTACCTGCCGCTAACAACAATTCAGTTTGTCTGCATAAGAAAGCTGGTATCTGAAGAACATCAGCAACTTTGCATACGTCTTCAATTTCATTAACTGAATGAATATCTGTCAATACAGGTACATTATAAATTCTTTTTACATCAGCAAGAATTTTTAGTGCTTCCGAATCTCCGATTCCTTTAAACGAATTGATACTTGTTCGATTTGCTTTTTTATAGCTTGATTTAAAAATGAAAGGGATATGTAGTTTATCAGTTAACTTTTTAATGTGTTCAGCAGTTGTGAAAATAATCTTTTCATTTTCAACAACACAGGGTCCGGCAATCACAACGAAAGGTAAATTTGAACCCAACTTTACATTTTTAATCTCAACCATAATTCCTTTTAATAAATTACTCCGGTAATATGTAAATATAAGAAAATATAGGATTTATGTCTTTCCGAAATTGCCATAGATCAATAGTTAAATCATACAGAAACCCTTTTCATTGTCATCAGAATGGTTGTCGAAAATTGTCACTGATGATAGCTTTCAGTTTAATCCTAAATTTTTCCATCAAAATTCTTATTGAATTATCGGTAGTAATCATTAAATTTTATTTCAAGTCTTTGAATATTTCAAAAAATCATTATGAGTAAATGACAAAAAGAATTTTTTTATTACTGTTAATTTCAGTAGAGGTCATTCTTTGCCAGCCATCCGAATCTCTGAATTCTTCTGAAATAAAAATCGCCCTTGAGAAATTAAACACACTTGGAAGTGTGCTGTACATTGCTGCTCATCCTGATGATGAGAACACATCTTTTCTATCCTATTTTAATTATGCAAAACATCTTAGGACAGGTTATCTTTCACTAACCCGTGGTGATGGTGGTCAGAATCTGATTGGAGATGAACAAGGTGACTTACTTGGTGTTATCAGAACTCAGGAATTACTGCAAGCAAGAAGTATTGATGGTGCCGAACAATTTTTTACGAGAGCTGTCGATTTCGGTTATTCAAAAACACCGGAAGAAACTTTGAGGAAATGGGGTAAAGAGGAAATACTTTCTGATGTCGTTTGGGTGATAAGAAAATTTAAGCCTGATGTTATTGTCACAAGATTTCCGACTAATGGAGTTGGTACGCACGGTCATCATACAGCCTCAGCATTACTTGCGGTTGAAGCATTCAAACTAGCTGGAAAAAAAGATGCATTTCCCGAACAGTTAAAATATGTCGAAACTTGGCAGCCAAAAAGAATTTTCTGGAATGCATGGACACCAGCTCTAAATTCTATGGGAATAAACAGCGATACTTTAATTACAATAAATTTTGGCGAGTATAATAATCTGCTCGGAAGATCATACACAGAAATTTCTGCATTGAGCAGATCAATGCACAAAAGCCAGGGTTTTGGTGCTTCAGGAAGACGTGAAAATTTATATAATTTTTTTCTTGAGCTCGATGGTGAAACAGTAAAAAATGATTTGTTTGATGGTATTGATTTGAGCTGGGGACCGTGTTGATGGAAGTGAAAATGTAGCGAAGTTACTCTCTGAAGCCAATAATGAATACGATTTTGAAAATCCATCTGCAATACTCCCTCTATTAGTTAAAGCATATTCTGAACTTCAAAAGTTGAATGATAAATATTGGGTAAAAGTCAAATCTGCTGAATTATTAAATGTTATAAAATCTTGTGCTGGCATTTGGGCGGAAGCTGTGACTGAAGAAAACCTTCTCTCTCCCAGGAGTGAAGTTAAAGTATCAGCAGGATTTGTTGTTCGTTCAGATGTTCCGATTACTTTGAAATCAATTCAGATTGATTATCAATTAAAAGATTCAACATTGAATTCAATTTCTGTTAAAGGTGAAATGATTTCAGTTGAACGAATGATCTCTATTCCCGAAAATGCAGAATACAGTCAGCCTTATTGGTTAGCTGGAAGGAAATCATAAAGATGTTTATGTTGTTAATGATCAGAACCTGATCGGTCAACCAAAAACTGATTATCCTCTGTATGCAAAATTCATAACAGAGATTAATGGTGATGAAATTGAATTCCGGATACCTGTATTTTACAGAGACAATGACCGGGTAGATGGAGAAATCTATAAAAGAATTGAAATTGTTCCTGAAGCAATTGTTAATTTTGATAAAGGATTATATCTGATAAAAAATAATGATGAAAAAGAAATAAAGGTTTTCGTCAGAAACTTTAAAGATCAGTTGAACGGTTCGGTTCAACTTATAACTGATGATGGATGGAAAATTTCACCACCAAAATATGATTTCAACTTTACGGATAAAAATCAGGAACAGGAATTTATTTTCACCATCAGTTCAAGCAATAATAATCATTCAGGCAAAATAAAAGCTGTTCTTGATATTGATGGTAAGGATTTATCCAAGAGTCTTGTCACACTCGATTATCCTCATATACAACCCCAAACTGTTTTATTCGAAGCAGAAGCTAAAGTTCTGAAACTTAAATTCGAAAAAGAAGTGCCGAGAAAAATCGCATATATTATGGGCTCAGGCGATAAGATTCCTGAACTTTTAACTGACCTGGGATTCTCGGTTGATGTATTCAATAAGGAATCGATAACTCCTGAACTTCTAAAAAATTATGAGGTTGTAATAACAGGAATCCGGGCTTATAATACTTACCAAAGACTTTCAACTGATCAAAAAAATCTTCTGGAATTTGTTAGAAACGGAGGAAGATTAATCGTTCAGTACAATACTCTTGGAGATTTATTTGCAGATCCATCTCCCTACAAGTTGAAAATTTCGAGAGATCGTGTGACAGAAGAAGATTCACCCGTTACAATTCTTAATCCTTCTCACAGCGTGATGAATTATCCATATAAAATTTCCTTAAAAGATTTTGATGGATGGAATCAGGAACGTGGTTTATATTTTCCAAATGAATGGGATGAAAAATTTATTCCATTACTTGGAATGAATGATTCTAACGAAGCTCTGATGAAAGGTTCACTTTTAATTACTGAATATGACAAAGGAGTTTTCATTTATACAGGCATCTCATTCTTTCGTCAATTGCCTGCTGGTGTTGAAGGTGCATACAAGCTGTTTATTAATTTAATTTCGGCGGGAATAAATGAATAAAGAAGACAAAAAAATTTTTGAAGTAGAAGATGATCTTCCACCAATATTCAATAGCTGGAATAAGTTGTACACATTTGTGCTTGGCTTTTTTGCTATACTCGTATTTCTATTTTATTTATTCACGAAAGCTTTTGAATGAGTCTCATTGACTGGATTGTAATGTGCGGTTTCACCGGTTTCGTTGTCATTTACGGAACTATTAAATCCAGACACGCGAAAGATGTTGACACTTATATCCGGGCAGGCAGAACTTCACGATGGTGGCTTGTTGCATTATCAATAATGGCAACGCAGGCAAGTGCGATTACTTTTCTTTCAACTCCCGGTCAGGCTTATGTTGATGGAATGAGGTTTGTCCAATTCTATTTTGGATTACCAATTGCGATGATAATTCTTTCAATCACTGCCGTGCCAATCTATAATAAGCTAAATGTTTTCACTGCATACGAATATTTAGAAAAACGTTTCGATTTGAAAAACAGACTTCTTGGCAGTGCATTGTTTTTAACACAAAGAGGATTAGCTGCGGGATTTACAATTTATGCACCTTCATTGATTCTTTCAGTTATTCTTGGATGGGAATTGAATATTACAATTATCATTACAGGTGGTTTAGTAATTTTATACACAACTATAGGTGGTACTGTCGCAGTAAATAAAACACATTTGATCCAGATGATTATAATTACTGTCGGAATGTTTGCTGCGTTTTATTTTCTTATGTCGTTTTTACCTGAAGAAGTTTCTTTTTTTGATGCAGCTTATCTTGCAGGAAAAATGGGAAAGTTCAATGCAGTTGATTTTAGTTTTGATTTGAGTAATCGATATACTTTCTGGTCGGGAATAATCGGTGGTACTTTTCTGATGCTATCATATTTCGGGACTGACCAATCCCAGGTTCAGCGGTATCTTGCAGGCAGTTCAGTAAAACAAAGCCGATTAGCTTTATTGACGAATGGATTAGTAAAAGTCCCTATGCAGTTTATTATTTTGTTTATTGGTGCGATGGTTTTTGTTTTTTTTCAGTTTATTACTCCCCCATTGTTTTTCAATCCGGTTGAAGTATCGAAAATCAAAGCAAGTCAATATTCAGAAGAATATTCAAGATTAGAAGATGAATACGTTAAAGTTAATGAAGAGAAACAGAAAGCAGCTACGAAAATAATTTCAATGATTGATTCGGATGATAAAACTTCACTGCAAGCACAAAATCAACTATTACTCGAAAAGCAAAAGGAAGCGGATGAAATTAAGAAAAGTGCAGTTGAAATTATTAAGAAGTCTGATCCGATGGCTGAAGCAAATGATACTAATTACATTTTCATTTCATTTATTATAAATTTTTTACCAATTGGATTTGTTGGTTTACTAATAGCAGCAATCCTTTCTGCATCTATGTCTTCCACATCTGCTGAGTTAAATGCATTGGCTTCTACAACTGTAATTGATTTTTATAAAAGACTTGTCCGCAAAGAAGCAGATGATAAACAGTATTTAAAGATTTCAAAAATTGCGACCGTGTTCTGGGGAATTTATGCAATACTTTTTGCTGTTCTTGTAAAGGAACTTGGTTCATTAGTTGAAGCAGTAAATATTCTTGGTTCATTAGTTTATGGAACTATTCTTGGTATATTTTTAACTGCATTTTACCTTAAAAAAGTTTCCGGTACACCGACATTTCTCGCAGCAGTAATGGCAGAACTGGTCGTGATTTACTGTTACTTGTTTACGGATATTCCATTTCTATGGTATAATGTTATCGGTTGCCTTATTGTGGTATTTGGTGCATTTTTGTTGAGTATTTTGTTTCAGATTTTAAAAACTGAAAGCAAATAAAAAGAAATAGAATAAATATTTTTATGAAAAATAAATTAAAAAAAGCAGGCTGACTTATGAGCAAAAAGAAATCGAATCTTTTATTGTATGGACTTATTATTGGTGGAATAATTGGCGCCGGAGTAGCAGTTTATTTTGGAACAAAAGCAGTAATTGACAGCAATAAGAAAAAGAAAGAAAGAAAGCATAAATTCTACGAAGGCATTGATGATATCTTTGATGAAAGTGCAAAGGACATTGCTTCTTCAGATACAAAAAATTTAATCGACGATGAAAAAGAAATTACCGATGAACTTTTTTCACGTTCTAAATAACCAAATTAATTTTGGCTAAAGGACGTAAAGAAGAAATTGTTCGTGCGGCTGCCAAAAGATTCAGCCGGCACGGCTTTAACAAAACTACTTTGGAAGAAATTGCCAGAGATATCCGCATTGGCAAGCCAACAATCTATCACTACTTTACTTCTAAAGATGAATTATTCAATAGTTCTGTTGAATTCCAGTCTTCACAATTTATTGAGGATATAAAAGCAATTTTCAACAATCAGGATTTACCCGTCGGAGCCAGATTACTTGAATATTTTGCCTTCAAAGAAACACTATTGCACCGCTACAAATTATTATACGATCTACTGCTTTCATTATTAAAAGATGAAACACTGGAGAAAGAAAAAATTATTTTACAGAGTTTACTTAAAAAGGAGACTGAAGTAGTTGCACTTATTTTAAGTTCAATTTATACCGGAAGAATTGAAAGCATGAATATCTCATTGCCCTACTATATAGTTCATTTGAGCTGGGGATTAATGTTCAGCAGTTTAATTAAAGAATTTCACCCTGATGGAAAATCCGCAAATACAAAAGAACTGACGTTCAAAAGTCTCGAAACTATTTTATCCTGATAAATAGCCCCCACAATTAGCAAATTAATATTTTTTTTATTTGAAACTTATAATTCTATCTATAACTTTCAGATATAAAAACTCATATATCCTTAACAATAACCTATTAAATGTCGCTATTCACACATTCCTGGCTGCCACTAATTTATCTGTATTTATTTGGTGGTCTATTCTTCGCATTTGGTTTATACATCATTTATAAATCAGGAAGTCTTAATCGTCATAAAAAGTTACACAGAAAATGGAGTAGAGTATTAATTTTTGGTTACATCTACTTCCTGATAATTCACACTATTTTAATATTAGCAGCTCTATACTTGTAAAATAATTTTATGGAATCACTACACGGACTTGGAACCGCAACTGACTGGATTGTAATGGTTGCTTATTTCGTCGGGATAATGCTCTTCGGAAGTTACTTTGCAAAATACAATCGAAGCACGAATGATTTTTTCTTTGGAGGAAGGAGATTTGCCTGGTGGCTGATAACAGTTTCGATTGTTGCAACCGGTGTGGGTAGTCACAGTTTTGTAAAATATTCCGCTAAAGGATTTGAATACGGACTTTCATCAACGATGACTTATATGAACGATTGGTTCTTTATGCCATTCTTTCTTTTTGGCTGGCTCCCAATAGTAGTTTATACAAAAATCAAATCCATCCCCGAATATTTTGAAAGAAGATTCAGCCCAACAGTAAGACAGATTGCGACCATATTCCAATTACTTTATATGATTGGATATTTAGGTATCGGTCTTTTAACTCTCGGAAAAGTATTTACACCATTATTACCTGAGTCATTTACAATTCTTGGATTAACCATTCCTGTAACACTGATGGGAGTAATAATTGTCATCGCAATTATCACAGGTGTCTATACAACATTTGGTGGACAAACGGCAGTAATCTTCACGGATTTACTTCAAGGTGGAATTTTACTTTTTGCAGGTGTACTGATTTTTATAATGGGTGTAAGTTATGTTGGTGGATTCGATTCCTTCTGGCATTTACTTCCGGTTGAGTGGCGATTACCTTTAGCTGATTTCAACAAACCTGCTGACTTTAATTTTGTTGGAATCTTCTGGCAGGATGGAGTTGCCGGGTCTGTTGGTTTTCTTTTTATGAATATGGGTTTACTGATGCGTTTCATGTCCGCAAAAAGTGTGAATGAAGGACGTAAAGCAGCAGCATTTAACGTGTTGTTTATGCTTCCGATTTCAGCGATAGTGGTCGGAAGCGCTGGCTGGATTGGAAAAGCATTAACTGAAATGAATCCTCCGCATCTTGGCACAAATGTAAATCCGGATGAAGTTTTTATTGCTGTTACACATATCATTGCCAGTGAAGGTGTTTTTTGGATTTGTCCTCGCTGCATTAACAGCCACATTACTTTCCACAGTTGATTCGCTGATAAATGCTATTGCTGCGGTTTACATAAATGACGTTCATCGTCCATTAAAAAAATTATTGAAAAGAAAATTAGCATCCGAAGAAGTTGAATCGAAAAAAGAGTTAGGCGCTGCAAGAATGGCTTCAATCTTTTTTACAATAATTGGAATAATTGCGACGATTCCTTTCAACCAATACCCAACAGTGTACGAAGCTCACGGATATTTCCATTCAACTCTGACACCTCCACTCGTTACAGCAATTTTTCTTGGTGTATTCTGGAAAAAATTTACACCTGCAGGTGTACTCGGAACTTTTCTCGGCGGTTCATCATTAATGATACTCGGTGCAAGATATCCGGATATTTTAATTACACCTATTGCTCATGGAACTCCACTGGACCCGGTTCATCCATATACATACATAAGTGCACTTTATAATACGCTTGTCTGTGTTGGTATTGGTACTTATAACTTATCTGCAACCAATAATAATGAGGACCTCTGACCATATCAAAAAAAGCAGAAAGCATAAATTGATTATAGATACTATGATAGTATTAATTGTAGTTTCATTGTTGCTTGTTTGGTTTAACGTTGGTCATCTTGCGTTCTTACTTACTTTAACTCTTTTGATCACAATATTTGTGTCACTCTCTGCTGCATATTACATTAAATTTGATCCGACCGTACATCTTGAAGGATTAACTATCTGGTCAATCAAAAAAGCAAAGGAGAAATTCAAAGGTGGAAAAGTCAATGATAAGGAAGGCAAAATTGTTCATGTAATGTGGAGAGAAAGAAAAGATAATGATGATGTAATCAATCTTGCGGCAGAAGATATGAAAAAAATGGCTGCTGAAGTTGGCGATATGGTGTATCTTTGCGATGCCAGAAAATATTTGGGCGGATTAAAATCTGTTCACTCCCGCATTGGAAAACCACACGACGATCCCGGTATCATGCTCATCAGTAAAGAACATAAATTAAGCGCACTCTTTAAAGAAGATAAAATTCTTTATGCAGAAAAAGAGATGTAAACACTTCAGATTTCTTTACAATTAAACTTCAGTCCGGCAAATACGACAGATATTCGAGTCAATGCCGGCGATTCTGATTTACAGAAACTTAATCAAATGTAGCTAAACAGACAGAAATCAATTAATATTGGTTTCATCAGATCTGGTACCCGGATGGCATAGTATATGTAAAATAATACTGCATAAAACAGAAAAAATCACAGGATAATTACTTCAAACTAAACAATCAATAAGTATGTTAATCCAGAATTTTTTCTTGATATGTTAATGATTAATGTACAATACTTTGATTCACAAGGATTTTGCTCAATTCAACATTAAAACTTAAATCAACTAAATCAATCACATTGTTCAAGGAGGACATATATGAAACAATTTATTATTGTTTTAACAATCTTAACATTCTTCACTGTTTTTACATCAGTTCAGGCACAGAACAACGATATGTCAACAGGATACGAAACTATTTCTGTTCCTGAAAACATTCAATCGATCCTGCATCAGATAAAAATGGCTGAAGTAAATGAAGATTGGACTTTATACTCTCAGTTGAGAGAATCATTAATTCAAACCTGGCAGCAAGTAAATCCAGAGGTTGCAAAACTTTACAGAAATGTAAACAATGGTGCCTCAGATTTAACAACTGATGGAACTCCGGTTGGTACGAAAAGAAATGATGATGGAAGATCTTTTCATTATTTATTGGAAGAATCCCAGCCGCTATCAAAACCGTTGTGGGGTGATGATAAAATAGTGTTTAACGGACGAGCCGCCGATATAAGTATGGATATTGCAATTAATGGAGATATCTATCTGTCAGTAATTGGAAGACACGATGGTTTAGCAACTACAGACTCAGTTTATATCTATAAGTCAACTGATGGTGGCGTAAACTGGGTTGAATGGAGCGTACTATTTGCTTCAACTCAAACGTTCAAGCAAATTGAGATTATGCTTTTTGATGGACAAATTGGCGGCACTGGTCAACCTTCATACATTTTACTTTTCTATTTATTTGATAATGGCTGGCTTAGAGTAGGAAGAACAGAAACCACAACACCAAGTTGGAGCTATTATACCATATCTGGTAGTTCAGGCGGCGCACCAATCACTCAATTTGCAGTTGACCGAAATAATTCGGCTTCAGATTACCGTGCAATTTGTCTTTATGACAGCTCGACAGTTGTTAAATGTATCAGATCTGAACCAACTAGTTACGGGACCGTCTGGCAGGATGCACATTCACTTGGTTATGTAGGAAGAGATCTTGATTTTTGTTATGGCTGGAATGGAGCTGTTTACGCAAGTTATAATGGCTTCTCTAGTGGTAACCTTTATGCAAGAGAAAATACAAACTATGGAGATCCCGCATCCTGGGCGCCTCATGTGACAGTTGTAAGTGGAGCAACGGACACAACAAGGCGAGGACAAATAATAGCCTCCAGAGAAGATGATCCGAATAATATTGTTGCACTTATTTTTGAAAGAAAATCAGGTTCAGAGTATGATCTTTACTGGTCTTTAAAGCCAAGTGCCGGAACCCAGTACGATGGAAGCTTGGGTTGTCCCTAATGAAAATAAATGGCCTGCAGTTTATTCGAGAAAAACTACTGGCAATCAAACTTTTCAGAGTGTATTTGAACAGTCCGGGATAGCCAATGCAACTCCAAGATTAATCAAATACAAATCTTTTGATGGATCAATTTGGTCGCAGAGCATTGAAGTATCGGATGCATCAAATGATGTAACTGGTTTGCAAAAACCTGAAGTTGGAGATATTGATGGAAGCACACCTGTTTTTGCGTTTGTTGGTGGAAATTATACTAATGTGTATTTCGATAATTATAGCTGGATACCAACAGATGTTAATGAAACCCCAAGGTAATTTTCCAGTTGAATACATTTTAGAACAAAATTACCCGAATCCATTTAATCCAAATACAACCATCAAATTCAGTATTCCGGAAAATTCATTTGTGTCACTAAAAGTTTATAATGTTCTTGGTAAAGAAGTATCATCTGTAATAAGTGAAGAGATGAATGCTGGTACTATGAAGTAAATTTCAATGGAAATAATCTTTCCAGTGGTGTATATTTCTATAAACTTGAGACAGAAAATTTTGTTAAAACTAATAAGATGATTTTAATGAAATAAACCCAGTGTAATATATTCTTAATTGAAATGACCGTCTTGAAAATTATATTTTGAGACGGTCTTTTTATTTATGTTTATAAAAATTCATTCATTTAGTATTTTCAATTCACAAATAAATTATTCTCAATAACTATTCATGGATTTTTTTATATGCGATATTGCAATTGCAAGAATTCTACATATTCTTGGTGTTGTTTTGTGGATTGGAGGGGTTGGGTTCGTTACAACTGTAAGCTCTACCAACAGTAAAAGAATTTAAATCGAAAGAAGAAAGAATAGATTTTTTCGAAAAAGCCGAACACAGATTTGCCAGACAAGCAAGGTTGACAACGCTTCTGGTTGGACTAACAGGTTTTCATATGGCTGCAAGATTGAATTTGTGGGAAAGGTTTCTGGATGTTTCTTTTTGGTGGATGCATTTGATGGTTCTGATTTGGTTAATATTTACTGTAATGCTATTTGTTCTTGAACCATTCTTTCTGCATAAAAAGATGCGAGAGAAAGCTGAGATTGATCCTGAAGGAACTTATAGACGAATCTATAAAATGCATCTTCATCTTTTTATTTTAAGCATAATAACTATTATCGGTGCTGCTGCAGGAAGTCACGGCTGGTTGTTTTTTTAATTGAAATGCTTACGAACAGTTTTTAATATAATATCAATTCCTTTTTTCAAATAATTTGTTATACTCGTCTGTCAAATGAACATTGAGTGACATAGCCAAAGGAGATAAATTATATGAGAGAAAAATATCGCAAAGGTGGAATCGGGGCAGTGATGGATGAATACGAAAGAGCAGCAGCCGAATTCAAGAATATGATTGAAAATATTTCTGATTCAAACTTTATCAAAATCGTTGACACAGAAACAAAGGACGATGATTGTCGTTCTGTACAAACTATTGTTTCTCACGTCACAAATTCCGGTTTCGGTTATGCAAATTATATCAGAGACTGGTATTCGATTCCAAAAAATTCTCCAGAGAGGAAACTTCTTACAAAAGTAGAATTCATGTCAAGGTTTGACAACATCTTGCCTACACATCTGAAACACTTGAAGGGAAATGGGAATATTCTGATGAAGAAATTCAAAAAGTAAAAATGATTGTTCGCTGGGGTCCTCAATATGATCTCGAACAATTACTTGAGCATGCTTGTAGTACATATTTTAAGACATAGAAGACAAATAGAAAAGTTTGCCGCTAACGGAAAAATATTTCTTCCAAATAAATAAAGTTTCCTGTTTTGTTGAAAGAAAAAAATATTCTTTGGGTGACATTTTTCACAATCGCAATGGTTTATCTTGAATCTGCCATTGTAGTTTACCTGCGGGGAATATATGGAATTGAAAATCTACTTAGCGATATTAATTTTACTCCGGATAAATATACCATTATCGAAATCGGGCGTGAAGCAGCAACCATAGTGATGCTCGTATTGATCGCGATGATATCTGGTAATTCAAGGCAAAAAAAGTTTGGTTATTTTTTCTTGCGCTTCTGGAATTTGGGATATCTTCTATTATATATGGCTTTATGTTTTTATTCAGTGGCCAAAATCTTTAATGGATTGGGATGTACTGTTTCTGATTCCACTTCCATGGTGGGGACCTGTTATCTCACCTATTTTGATCTCAGTAATTTTGATTACTACCGGTTACCTTCTAATAAAAGAAATAAATTATAAAATAACACTTATTGATTTGACTATAATCAGTATTTCTGTAATTACTCTTCTATATACTTTTGTCGAGGACAGTATTATAATCATTTTAACAGGACAAGGTTCAATAACTGAAGTTCGACCATCATCATTTAATTGGATACTATTTTCCATCGCAATTATCACCTGGATAGCGTTAACTATCAAAGTATTCTTACCCGGACCAAGACGTACTGAGTTAGCATATTCGAATTAAATCAGGTAAATAGCCTGTAAAATTTTCTGATAGCACTCAAAATATTTTATTAATGTTTCATGTTTTAATTGAAAGTTAAACTTGTGAAAAGTATAATTGTAGAGTAAATATTTTATTCTAAAACCATATAGAGGCGATAATGGGCAAAGGAGACAAAAAATCAAAAAAAGGGAAAAGATTCAGACACTCGTTTGGAAGGACAAGACAACGGAAACATACTAAAAGTAATCATCACAAAAAGAAAACAGAAGAAAAGCCAAAATCAATAGAACAGAAAAAGACACTTCGCAGTGAACCTGAATTGGAAAAACCAGTTGTTGTTCTTGAACCAAAGGTAGATGAAATTAAATTGGTTCAACCAGAAATCTCTGAAATAAAAGAAGAAGTTCAAATTTCGGAAGTATCTGTTGCTGTAATTCCGGATATACCTGAAGAAAGTCTTGCCCGGTTATCGAATCATCTGAACCAAGTCAATCAGCCAAAGAAGAGTTAAAGAAAAGAAATTCGGACTGAAGAGAAAGTTTCACCGGAAGCACCGAAAAAAGAGGAGACCGGAAAGTTAGAAAAAGAAGAATAATCTATTTGAAGCTAATGAACTAAAAACAGATTATTATCACGGTTAGAATCAGGTATTTGCAAATCTCCGAGTTCTATTTGTCTTATCGTTTTTGATAATTTTATTTTAGCAGAAAAATCTCTTTCATTATTCTGCCAGATTTTTGCAGTATAATAATAGTCCTCTACAGAATCATCTTCATAAGTTAGTTTTAACTTAACCGGAGTGGGAATGTTTCCTATTTTCGTTACCGTTACTATAACTGCTGAGTCTTTTATTACAACTTTATCAATTGCTAAATCAGGGTATCCTCTCTCAAAAAACCACGGCTTCCAGAACCAATTTAAATTTCGTCCTGTAAAATCATTAAAAAGTCAAAAAAGAAGTCGTATGGAATCGGATGTTTCCCTTTCCACCGATTCATAAATTCCGTAATGCACCAAAAAAAGTTCGTCCCCTAAAATATTGCGTAGTATGTTATAAGAAATTGATGAACGATCGTATGCTGAATTTCTATATGAGCTGTATGGCATTGAAAAAGAAGAAATCATAGCCGGTAAATCATTTTCTGTTCCGGCATTGTATTCATAATTTCCGACGATGCTGATTAATCTTGAATTAATCCTGTCAAATTCTTCCATATAATCGAACGGCAGCATAACCGCCCAGCCTTCCATCCATAAATGCATATTTCTTTTCATTCATGCTTCCGACATAAAAAGGAAAATACTGATGCGCTAATTCGTGTGAGGTTAATGATTTTACTGTATGTTCCCAAATATCAGTCGAACCATCATTAATCATCATAGGAAATTCCATACCTCCACCGGGTCTTCCAGTATTAAACGCAACGATGGATGGGAATGGAAATTTTACACCTGGTATTTCTTCTGAGAAGTATTTTATTATATCCTTACAAGCCTCTGCAACATCATAGAAATCTGGTGAATATTCAGGATTAGATCGTTTTGTATAAATACAGATTTTGTTTCAACACT